>JAFVTL010000011.1 GCA_017503235.1 Bacteroidaceae bacterium
TCGCAAGACGTTTTGCGAAGGCGAGTTTTCTTTATTTCTTCTTCATCACTTCATCCACCGTATCAATCATATTCTGACCACGGAGATTACGTTTTAAAATAGTGCCATCGGGCGCAAACAGGATAATGTGCGGAATACCATTTACCCCATACGAATTCATTGCATCCATATTCTCCACGCTGACGATTTGAGGCCATACGATGCCTTCTTCCTCCATAGCCTTCTTCAGGTTTTCTTCCTTGTCCCACACAAAAAGGCCCAAAACGGTCAAGCCCTTGTCCTTATATTGGTTATGAAGCTTCAACAAGTTAGGAATTTCACCTTTGCAAGGACCGCACCAACTTGCCCACATATCCAAGAGTACATAGTTACCCTTACCAACATAATCGGACAAAGCTACCGGATTGCCTTCCGCGTCCTTGCCCTTAATGTCCGTGAAAGGCATGCCTTCGGCAGTTTTCTTCAAGGCTTCCAGATTGGCAATCGTTTCCTTTACCCATCTCCGCGACTTCAGCCAAGGACCGAACTTGGAGATAGTCTGCAACTTGGCATCTGTATCCAGATAATCCATAAATATTCTATACGTCAAGAAATAACCTACCGCATCGTTGGAATGACGTGCGAAAAGTTCTTCCGAACGTTCCGCTATACTCGCCTTGAATTGATTGGCCAATTCCTTCATTGCCTCACGAGCCTGTTCTACATCAGGATACTGCTTCCTGATTTCCTCCTGCTTCTGACCTATATACGAAAAAAGACTGTCTTCTTCCTGGGATATGTTTCGCATCTCGTCATTCATTGGTGTACCGGAAGGTTGGTCATATTTTTCCAGATTAACCTTGACGTCACCGCCTTCCAATATAAAATTGGCAAAGGCATTACGACTCACGTCAATACGACAGAAAGCTGCGGTATCCACCTCACCCTCAAACACGAATTTGTTTCCTTCGATGAGAGTACTATCCACATACACGTTGTCATCATAGCGCATGATGTAAATCTTCTTGCCATGATGGGTAGAATCTTCCAACTCACCGGTTACAGTGTACTTGTTTCCCTGTTGTGCCGACTGGCAAGCGCAAAGCATTGCCAACGCTCCTACGACTAATAATTGTAAACTTTTCATCTTTTATTTATGTTTATACTGTTCATTTATTTCCCCCTCACAATCTTCTTGATATCATTCAATTTGTTCAACGCTTCAAGCGGTGTCAGATTATTCACATCGAGGTTGAGGATTTCATCACGAACCTGACACAGAATAGGGTCATCCAACTGGAAGAAACTAAGCTGCATGCCGTCTCGCGTAGAAGCAATCTCAGCTGTAGGCTTGGAGACACCCTGTTGGCGATTGTCCGATTCCAATTGCCCCAGAATGGTATTGGCACGCTTCACAATACTTTTCGGCATCCCCGCCAACTTCGCTACATGAATACCAAACGAGTGTTCACTTCCCCCTTTCTCCAATTTACGCAGGAAGATTACCTTGCCATCCACTTCCTTCACCGACACATTGTAATTCTTGATGCGCTTGAAGGACTTCTCCATCTCGTTCAACTCGTGATAATGGGTGGCAAAAAGCGTACGAGCCTTCGCCTTGGGATGCTCGTGGATATGCTCCACAATGGCCCAAGCGATGGAGATACCGTCGTAAGTGGAAGTTCCTCGTCCCAACTCATCGAAAAGCACGAGGCTCCTTGGTGACAGGTTATTCAAAATATCGGCAGCCTCGTTCATTTCTACCATGAAAGTGGACTCTCCCATCGAAATGTTATCACTTGCTCCTACGCGGGTGAATATCTTGTCCACCAATCCAATATGGGCACTCTCTGCCGGCACAAAACAACCGATTTGAGCCATCAAAGTAATGAGTGCAGTCTGACGGAGCAGAGCCGACTTACCGGCCATGTTCGGTCCCGTAATGATGATGATTTGCTGACTTTCAGTGTCAAGCATAACGTCATTGGCAATGTACTTCTCTCCTACCGGCAATTGTTTTTCGATGACCGGATGACGTCCCTGCCGGATGTCAAGCACATCGTCTTCCGCTATCACCGGACGGATATATCGGTTTTCGCGGGCCACATTGGCAAAAGACAACAAGCAGTCCAATCGTGCTATCTGAGTGGCATTTATCTGAATGGCAGGAATGTATTCCGCCAAAGCCAGCACCAAGTCGTTATACAGTTTGGTTTCAAGCGCCAGAATCTTTTCTTCAGCACCGAGTATCTTTTCTTCGTATTCCTTCAGTTCCTGCGTAATGTAGCGTTCGGCATTGACCAGCGTCTGTTTGCGTATCCAGTCGGCCGGCACCTTGTCCTTGTGCGTATTACGCACTTCTATATAATAGCCGAAAACATTGTTATAGGCTATTTTCAAGCTCGGAATCTCGGTGCGTTCACTTTCCCGCTGTTGCATTTGCAGCAGATAGTCCTTACCCGAATAAGCTATCCGGCGAAGTTCGTCCAGCTCCTGACTGATGCCATCAGCTATCACCCCACCCTTATTGACCATCAACGGCGGATCGTTCTTCACTTCACGGGCTATGCGGTCGCGGATCCCGGCACACAGGTTCAGATGCTCGCCTATACGGTGCAAACTGTCATTCTCAGCGTTCAGACAAGCATTCTTGATGGGTTCAATGGCTTGCAGAGCAACCTTCAACTGTACCACTTCGCGTGGTGAGATGCGTCCTACGGCAGCCTTCGACACGATTCGCTCCAAGTCACCTATCAAGTGTAACTTCTCCTCCACAAAGTCCTTGAAATCGGGCTCCCGGAAGAAGTATTCCACAACATCCAAACGTTCGTTGATGGGTTTCTCGTTCTTCAAAGGGAAGACTACCCAACGCTTCAACAGACGAGCACCCATAGGGCTGATGGTACGGTCGATGACATCGAGCAAACTGGTGCCTCCATCGTTCATGCTTCCCATCAGTTCCAGACTGCGCACAGTGAACTTGTCGAGACGTACATAACGGTCTTCCTCGATGCGCGACAAGGAAGTGATATGCCCTATCTGATAGTGCTGGGTCATGTCGAGGTATTGCAGAATCGCTCCCGAAGCCACTACCCCATTCTTGAGATGTTCCACGCCGAATCCCTTCAGGTTCTTGGTCTCGAAGTGCTTCAGCAATTTTTCTCGCGAGGAGGATTCGGTGAACACCCAATCGTCCAATTCGAAAGTAAAGAACTTGCTTCCGAAGTTTCCTTCAAACATGCCTCGTTTGCCACGCTCAAAGAGCACCTCCTTCGGTGCAAAGTTGTTCAGCAGCTTGTCAATGTAGTCGAAAGGCCCTTCTGCGGTCAGAAATTCGCCTGTAGAGATGTCGAGAAAAGCCACCCCACACATCGTCTTTCCAAAGTGTACGGCAGCCAAAAAGTTGTTTTCCTTGTACGAAAGTACGTTGTCATTGATGGCCACCCCCGGAGTCACCAGTTCGGTAATACCTCTCTTCACCAGTTTCTTGGTCAGTTTCGGGTCTTCCAACTGGTCGCAGATAGCCACGCGCTTGCCGGCTCTGACCAGCTTCGGCAAGTAAGTATCGAGGGCATGAAAGGGGAATCCGGCCATTTCCACATGCTTGGCCTGCCCGTTGGCACGTTTGGTCAAGGTAATGCCCAATATCTCAGAGGCCACAATGGCATCTTCTGAATAAGTTTCATAAAAGTCTCCGCAACGGAAAAGCATCACTGCATCGGGATGCTTCGCCTTCAGTTCAAAGAACTGCTTCATCATCGGGGTCAATACCACATCGTTTGCCACTTGGATTCCTTTCTTTTAATTCATTATGTTTCAGCGAAGCAAAGGTAAGAAAAAAGACTCACCCGACAAATGCGAGAACAAAAATCCTGCAAACGGATAAAAGAATCGCCGTGGAAGCAAGATGCAGGCCACGGCGGTTATTGTTGTAAAGAATATGTTTTACTTATTCACCCCATTTTGGAAGAAATCTTCCTCCTTCAATTTCTTTATCCGCTTATCAGCCAATTGATAGAAGGTTTGTGAACCTTCTATGGGATTTCCTTCTTCATCGCGAGGAACGCGCTCATCTTCTGGAACCAATGCCATATATTTCTCATAATAATGTATGGCATTGGCATAATCCTTCCGGCCTTCATAGATTTCAGCTATTCGATAAAAGTTTACCCGATGCTTGTTCCATTTATACAATTCCTTCAACGCATCAATCTGTTTGTAAGGTTCACCCGCATAATAATAACATTCTGCCAAACCATCGTAGAGACGAGCCATCAAACTATCTTCGGGAGTTACTATATTAATGGCATCCAACATATGCATCACTCCTTCCTGTTTGTACGAAGAATGAGCACAGGCCCGCGCCAAATGGTAAAGGACATTGACATCCTGGGGGCTTTGGCGAAGCGCCTCCTTCAAATTGTCATAGCCTCCATACGGCCAATGGTCATTTATATAACTCACACCCAAATAATAGAAAGTCGTGAAAGAACGGTCTCCCAACCGTTTCAGGCTCTCATAACGTTCAATCGCCTTTTTATACTCTTTATTCAAACAATAGGCCTTGGCATTCTGACGATTCACATCCATATTCAAGGTATCCGTCAATCGATAAGTTTCCGTTACATCAATCGCATCCCTATATTGTTGGTTATTGTTGAAGATATTGGCAATATGCGCTACCGTCTGTGCATCCAACGAATCGCGTCGATAAGCAGCATTGTAACTGATAAAAGCATAGGAAAGGGCCTGTTCATCCTTCCCCACCAGTCCTTCATACGCTTGCCCCAAATATTTATATCCTGTAGCGGATATCGTATCCATATCCAGCCATTCATGGCAGACAGTCTTCGCCTCTTCATATTCTTCCGCATTCAACAACGTGCGGATACATTGCAACCGGAAATATTTATTCAATGGTTGCATTTCCATCGCTTTACGGTAACATTCCACCGCTTTACGGGCATTTCCCATCTGACGGTAACATTCCGCCAGCTCTATAACCACTTTAGTATTGGTACTATCCGAAGGAAGCAAAGAATTCCATTCTGCAAGTGTCTCCGACAAACGTCCCATCGCTTTCAAGGCTTGTGCACGCAAAGGAGTTAGGGTAGAATCACCAGCCACTGGAGGAACACTCCCAATCACAGTTTCATAATCGTATTGCTCCAACGCCTTGCGAAGTTCATTTACGCCCCCTGTTATACTTGCTTTTTGGGGTTCCAAATATTTACTCAACTGCCGATACAAGCTCCCTTTACCATATCCACCCCAAGTAGCTGCAATTTTACCTTCGGGTGAAATTAGTACATAATGAGGAATACCACGTACCCCATACTTCAGATAAAGGCCAATAGTTTGCTTTTTGTCGCTCCAATTATACCAGGTCAACTTATGTTTCTCGGAAGCTTCTTTCCAACGTTTCTCCGTATCCGAGCTTAGACTGACAACCGCTAATTTATCCTTATACTTTTCCGCTATCTCTCCCATTTCAGGAATAGCCATGATGCAAGGTCCACAACCACTGCTCCAGAAATCAAGCAGAATGTATCTTCCTTTCAATTCAGCAAGATGGTGAAGGTTTCCTTCCAAATCGTATAAATCAGTATCAAACATCTCATCTCCTATCTTTACAACTACAGGAGGGAAGAGTTTCGCGGTAATGCTTTTTCCTATTTCAGAGTCTTTTTGCTCTTTGGACAAACGGTTATAGAGTTCCAATACCTTTTCACGATGTGGATATTCAGGATAATAATTGGCATTGGAACTGAACCTCTCCAAGTTCGCTAACCAGATATCTGTGACGGGACGATTTTTCATCGCATCTATCTTTTTCCCATCTGACTTGAATTCATATTCATTCAAGATACTGGCATCATTGTATTTTTCCCTTGCTATTTCCTTTTCTTCCTTTGTAGCCGTTTCTGAATTCAGTATTTTATCATAAGTTTCCCGTTGAATAAGCCAATCCTGTAATACATCAGATTCTTCACGAGCGACATTCATATAAAAGTCATGCTCCTGTTGTTCCTTGACATTACTTTGTACTTCCCAACCTAAAATTTTATATCCATCCCCTTGGATAGAGATGTGACATCCTGGGGTGACATACAAATCCCGACCGGCAGAAGGAAATTTAGGAGGGAATCCCATCAGAGACAATTTTTCCAATTCCTTTATTGCCTCTACTTTGAAAAAGAATTTCCCATTCTTGATAGTGTCCGAAACAATAGCACTTCCTACACGTCCGTCCCATCGATAAAGACTCACAACGTCTCCATTGTCCACATTCGTCACATTACCTTCAATGGTAATCTCTTTCTGTGCCTGTATGCTTAGAGCCAATAGCAATAACAGGCTGGTAATGATTTTTCTTTTCATGATAGTATTGTTTTTCTTGATCATCGCAAACTAACCGATTATTTCCGTTAGCAGCAAATCCGTAGCGTTAAATTTACTGAACAACAATTCATGCCCCAGCATTCTCAGGCTTATTCTTTTTTGATGATAGTGGCCGGATTGAGGTGCATGATGCGATAAATCTTATAAGCGGTTACAGCAAAGATAAGAAGCGCTATGCCGATAAAGACGCCCACAACCCAATCCCAACGATAGGGCGCATCATAGCCCTGAAAAGCAATTGTAGCTACCAAACGACCGACCGGAAATACGAATGCAAACACTATGAGATAAGTCAGGATGTAGATACGTCCGAACATCCAGGCAATGACCTTCGGTGTAGCACCGTTTATCTTGCGGATGGCTACCTCCTTCTGACGGCTGATGGTATCCATCGAAATGGCCGAGTAGATGCTGAGCACCACAACTAGCAGACTGATGGCTCCTAAAATGAGGAAAGCATAACTGATGGTCGATATGGTTGCTTCAATGGTTTTCGCATCATCCGAAAAACGTCGTATTTCCAACGGGAGTGTTTCGGGTACATACTTGCGGCAAATGGTTTCCAACTTCTTCATACATGCCTGTACGTCGGCCTGTGGGTTCAATCGGAAATATTGGTACATATTACTTCTGTTAACAAAATATGCAGAACCAATGTACTGATTGCCCTGATTACCCTCCTTATACAATTTCTCATACACACCGGCTATCTGATATTCATGGCCTCCCAGCACTACAATGCCTTCAACACTGTCCTTTTGCAACTGTTCGTAGAAGGAACGGCTCACATACACCATATTGGTAGCATCGGGAGCCACCTCCTTGCCTTCCATAGGTACATGAAAGAAGCGGAAATAATCGGGTGAACCGTGTTGAACAATAACATTCCACGAACGGTCATCATTCATATACTGTTGTACAAGCCATCCTGTTCCTGCATCATGCAAGCCATAGGTGTGCGCCTCCACTTCGGGCATTTCCTGGATGTCGCTCAATATGGCATTCAGGTTCTTGTCCATCCTATTGCTATTGACTTTCATCATCAGGATACGTTCCTCTTCTTCTTCTGTCAGGTAGGCGGCTTCATCATTCCAGGTTTCGCCTGTCACCAAGAGCGTCACAATGGATCCACCGACAAACAACAGGCTGATAGCCATCTGTACTCCAATCATGACATTACGGAACACATGCCGGCGGGTACCCACCATCACCATACGGATGACACTGGTACGGCGAATCCGCCACACCGGATAGAGGCAGATGATAGCGCACACCAACAATACCACTAAATAGGTCTTGAACTGTATCCAATAGACATCCGTCAATTGGAAGAATCCCGTTACCTCATCCAACAGATATTGACAGGCAAAGACATAGCATATTTCGCTAAGGCACATCGATATCAGTAGTGCCACGGTCATCATACAGAAACATTCGGTAAAAAGCAAGGTAAATAGTCCCCCGACACCCGACCCTACACACTTACGGATAGCCAATTCGCGTTGGCGGTTGTAAAACAGCTGAATAAGGAACTTCAAGAAGTTCACCAATCCCGACAGCAGAATGAGTGAACCGATGCAAAGCCCTATTAACTCTATCCAGAAAAACTCCTGATATCGGGATGCAAAGTCCTGAACGTAGACAAACGAATCCGGATTGCCAGGTTCCAACAGAATCTCCCTCATCCGTTGCTTAAAAGCCTGCATATCCACGCCGGGCTTGACAATCGCTTCTGCCGACAAGGCGAATCGAGAGGATGAAGAAAGTGGAAAATAGATTTCAGCAAACCGATAATCATTGAATTCTATTCCTGACACCACTCCGGCGATGCGATAGATTTCCAAATCATCCTTCATCAATTGAGGCAAGCGGATGGACATCCCGATAGGGTTCTCACCGCCAAACACTCTTTGGGCAAACTTTTCGCTTATCACCACTTCGTCCTTCTTTTGCAAACTGGCATCACCGGCCACAACTTCCAATCCATAGCCTTTCAGGAAATGATTGTTGGCAAACATATAGCTCGCTATGTAAGGCAATTCACGCTGGTTGCCATCTATACAGCCAATCTCTCCCTTGAAAACAGACGAGCCGACAATCAGGCTATCTATCTCCTCGATATGGAGCGAATGGATATAGTCGATATTTTTCAAAGACAGCCCGTATTTCATGCCTGTTACTTCAACACGCCGGTCTCCACCCGGCAAATCGCGAGAAACTCCAAAACGACCGAGAAACAAACTGATGGCGGTATAGAAGGTGATACCTACCGCCAGACAAAGCACTGAAATAATGCTGTGTGCCTTGTATTTCCATAAGTTGCGCAAGGCAACTTTCAAATAGTGTAATAACATAATACAAATGTAGTTAATTTTACATATTCATATACAATATATACTACAAAAACCATGCCAAACTTGCAAAATGCTCATATTCAGTATAATAAGCATTTTCGGACTTGCAAAACAGTGTGCGATTTCGCACATTTTGCGTGCGATTTCGCACACGTTCCCCACGCATCAACAGACAAAAACCAGAAAAAGAACCGGACATATTCGCTCGACATTCCAGCGATTGACTCTATTATCTAACGAAGTTTATAGGATAGTACGACCAGCGAAAGCCGCTCTTGGTGACCAGCAAAAGCCGTTCCTGGTGACCAGCGAAAGCCGCTCTTGGTGACCAGCAAAAGCCGTTCCTGGTGACCAGCGAAAGCCGCTCTTGGTGACCAGCAAAAGCCGTTCCTGGTGACCAGCGAAAGCCGCTCCTCCGAGCAGGAAAGGCCGTTCTTCCGAGCAGGAGAAGCCGCTCCTCCAAGCAGGAAAAGCCTGCGCTGGTCAGGCCTCTTGAACGACTTGTTAAGCATTTGATAATCTGCTATTTACACATTGGTGGATTTTATTTACAAAAAAAGGGAGAAAAAGCAGACGGAATCTTGAATAAAAGCATATAAAAAACAAAGGATGCACTCATCGTACATCCTTTGTTCGTGTTGGACTACCAGGATTCGAACCTGGACAAACAGAACCAAAACCTGTTGTGCTACCATTACACCATAGTCCAATCATCAAGCACTTTCCTCAGAAAGCGGTGCAAAGATACCGTTTTTTTCTGATACCTTCCAAACTTTTCGCAAAAAAAAATTGAAGAACATGGTCAGAATCGTTATCTTTGTCAAACAAATTCTTAAATGAAACGCCATGAAAAAGACACTGGTGGGCCTTCTTGCAGGCCTGACAACCCTCGCGGCACAAGCCGCTACCCCTCTATGGATGCGCGATGTACAAATATCACCCGACGGACAGGCCATCGTCTTCTGTTACAAGGGAGACATCTATCAAGTAGCCGTACAAGGCGGAAATGCCATCCGACTCACGACACAAGACTCGTATGAATGTAACCCCATCTGGTCGCCCGACGGAAAACAGATAGCCTTTGCCAGCAACCGTGACGGGAATTTCGACATCTTCGTCATGCCGGCCCAGGGTGGCAGCGCCCGGAAACTGACTTCAAACTCCGTGTCCGAACTCCCCTCAACCTTTACGCCCGACGGCAAGCATGTAGTCTTCTCGGCAGCCATACAAGACCCTGCACAGAGTGCCCTCTACCCCACTACTGCCATGACAGAACTCTATCAGGTACCCGTCAACGGTGGACGTACCACACAGATATTGGGCACACCGGCCGAAGCCGTATGCTATACCGGCGATGGAGAATCCTTCCTCTATCAGGACAAGAAGGGCTTTGAAGACGAATGGCGCAAGCACCACACCTCCTCCATCACCCGTGACATCTGGCTATACGATGCGCATAGCGGCAAACATACCAACCTGACAAACATCGGAGGGGAAGACCGCGACCCTTCATTGTCTGCCGACGGAAAGAGCCTATATTTCCTGAGCGAACGCAACGGGGGCTCCATGAATGTATATACACTCTCGATGAATGCACCAAAGGATGTCAAGCCGGTAACATCGTTCAAGACCCACCCTGTACGATTCCTTTCCATCGACCGTAACAATACCCTCTGCTATACTTACGATGGTGAAATCTACACTCAAGCAGCCAACGGGAAGCCACAGAAAATGGTTATCGACATCGTGCGCGACGATGCAGAGAACATAGCCGACCTGAAAGTAAGCAGCGGAGCACGCTCGGCCACCGTATCGCCCGACGGAAAACAAGTGGCTTTCATCTATCGGGGAGAAGTATTCGTCACTTCCACCGACTATGCCACTACCAAGCAGATAACCCATACCCCGGCTGCCGAACAGGGAGTGACCTTTGCACCCGACAACCGCACCCTTGCATACGCCAGTGAAAGAAACGGAAACTGGGAGCTGTATCTGGCCAAAATAGAGCGCGATGAAGAAAAGAACTTCCCCAACGCCACCCTCATCAAGGAGGAAGTGCTGTTTCCTTCCGAAAAGATAGAGCGCAGCTATCCCCTCTTCTCGCCCGACAGCAAGGAACTGGCCTTCATCCAAGACCGACGCAAGCTGATGGTCATGAACCTTGAAAGCAAGAAAGTACGTCAGATTACCGACGGTACCCTTTGGCACAGCACAGGTGGTGGATTTGACTATGCCTGGAGCCCTGACGGGAAATGGTTCACCCTGGAGTTTATCGGAAACAAGCACGACCCCTATTCAGATATAGGTATCGTAAGTGCGCAAGGAGGTAAAATCACCAACCTGACAAACAGTGGCTATACCAGCGGCTATCCGGCATGGACTATGGACGGAAACGCCATCCTATTCACCAGCGAACGCTACGGTATGCGCAACCATGCTTCCTGGGGCTCAATGGAAGATGTCTTCCTTTGCTTTGTCAATCAGGATGCCTACGACAAGTACCGCCTCAGCAAGGAAGACTACGAACTGTTGAAAGAGGTGGAAAAGGAACAGGAAAAACTGAAAAAGGAAGAAAAGGAAGACGACAAGAAGGAAAGCGACCAGAAAGAGGAAAAAGCCGACAAGGATATTGTCATGGAACTTGAAGGCATACAGGACCGTATTGTACGCCTCACACCGAACTCATCGACCTTGGGATATGCCATCATCGACAAGAAAGGTGAAAACCTGTACTACACCGCCGCCTTTGAAGACGCCTACGACCTTTGGAAAATCAACCTCCGCAGCAAGGACATCAGTCTGGAAAGCAAGGCGACAGGTGCCGCCCACATGGAAATGGACAGCGAAGGAACATACATATTCCTATTGGGAAGCCGCATGCAGAAGATGGACGCAGCATCGGGCAGACTCTCCCCTATCAGCTACAGCGCCAATCTGAAAATGGACCTTGCCGCCGAACGGGAAGCCATGTTTGACCACGTATACAAACAAGAGCAGAAACGCTTCTATAACGTCAATATGCACGGTGTGGATTGGGATGCCATGACAGCCGCTTACCGCAAGTTCCTCCCCCATATCAACAACAATTACGACTATGCTGAAATGCTGAGCGAGTGGTTGGGCGAACTCAACGTTTCACATACCGGAGGCAGCTATCGCCCCTCACTTGGAGGATATGCCACCGCCCGATTGGGCTTGCTCTACGACTGGAGCCACACGGGAAAAGGCCTGAAAGTGGCCGAAGTGATTGAGAAAGGTCCGTTCGACAATGCCCGAAGCAAGATGAAGGCAGGTGTCATCATCGAAAAGATAGACGGGCAGGAAATTACCGCCGAAGCCGACCACTCCTTGTTGTTGAATGACAAAGCCCGCAAAAAGACCCTCGTATCGCTCTACAACCCACAAACCAAAGAACGATGGGAAGAAGTGGTATTGCCTATCACCAACAGCGCCTTCAACGGATTGCTTTATGGACGCTGGGTGAAGCAACGCGCTGCCGATGTAGAGAAATGGTCGGGCGGACGATTGGGATATGTACACATCGAATCGATGGACGATGACAGTTTCCGTACGGTTTATTCCGACATCCTGGGCAAATACAACCATTGCGACGGCATCGTCATCGACACCCGTTTCAATGGTGGCGGACGCCTGCACGAAGACGTGGAAATATTGTTCAGCGGCAAGAAATACCTGACACAAGTAGTTCGTGGACAGGAATCGTGCGACATGCCAAGCCGCCGCTGGAACAAGCCCAGCATCATGGTGCAGTGCGAAGCCAACTACAGCAACGCTCACGGTACACCTTGGGTGTACAAATTCAAGGAAATGGGTAAATTGGTAGGTGCTCCTGTACCGGGCACCATGACCAGTGTATCGTGGGAAACGATGCAGGACCCGACACTGGTATTCGGCATTCCTGTGGTAGGCTATCGCAAAGCTGACGGCACTTACCTGGAAAACGACCAACTGGAACCGGATGTTCATGTATTGAACGACCCGGCAACGCTTGTAAAGGGAGAAGACACTCAGTTAAGAGTTGCCGTTGAAACCTTGATGAAGGATTTGGGACTGAAGTAATTGACATTCTTTTACCATTGAAGAGGCTGTATCAAAAATGCCTCTTTTACTTTTTCATCCGCAGATTACGCGGATTGCGCAGATAAATAATAACCTTTCGGTATCATAAAGATGAAAAATCTGCGTTATCAGCGGCATCTGCGGATGAAAAGTGTATTTTGCTTCTTCAAATATTTAGGGTCGCATCATTCCCAATCAGTCTCTTCCAATTGGAAAACATCGTCCACCTTCTTCTCAAATACACTTGCTATCTTCAGAGCCAGGACGGTAGAAGGTACGTACTTCCCCTGCTCTATCGCATTGATGGTCTGGCGACTTACATGCACCAGTTCTGCCAGTTGTTGCTGGGTCATCCGTTTGATAGCCCTTTCCACTCTAATATTATTTATCATACACTGTCCTCCTGAATTGATAAATAGCCCATTGATACTTCACAATAAAGAGCAGCAGAAAGCTGAACATGTAGATGGACATGAAGGTGAGATAAGGAGAACCGAACACCAACATGGTAGCTACAATCAGCAGACTACTGTTCACCATAATGGCCCACACCAAAGACTGCATACGAATGTTCGCAATACACTCATCCTCATCCTTCTCGCGTGAAAAGGCAATGAACAGCATGGACACCGTCAGACAAATGATAATCAGCTCATCGGTCCAGCTGTCGTTGGTGGCGATGGTCAGGAACGACGTTTCCGACAAACCGTCGAACAAAGCCAATGCTTTGGAGCCACCAACATCAATGCACGTATCATTGCCGAACAGATAATAAACTCCCAATAACAGGGAAGGAACAAACAACCACCAGCCAATCTTTCTGAAGATAACCGGGAAAAGATAATTCGATTTCATAACACTTATTCTTTTAATGTCCGATGCAAATGTAATGCATACTTTACATATAGACAAATAAACAAGATAAAAAGTATTGTATTTATGACTTATTAACAGTTCTAATCTTTCCATCGGCAGAAGATATATGTCGGAAAGAGACATAAAAAAGAGGATATGCTTTTGGGCACATCCTCTTATAAATAGATTGAATGATGTTATTACTTTGCAATCACCAGATAGTAGTTCTTCTTGCCACGCTGAACAAGCAAGTACTTTTCGTCGAGCAGATCGGCAGTAGTCACTACTTGGTCGAAAGCAGCAAGCTTTTCCTTGTTGAGGGAAACACCGCCGCCTTGAACGAGCTTACGCATTTCACCCTTCGAAGCGAAGATGGCAGCATTGTCCACAAACAAGTCTACGGCCTTCACGCCTTCTGTCAAAGCTTCCTTTGACACTTCGAACTGAGGTACTCCTTCGAATACAGCGAGCAAAGTCTGTTCGTCGAGCTTCTTCAACGCATCTGAAGTAGCGTTACCAAAGAGGATACCCGATGCTTCAACCGCTGCATTGTAATCTTCTTCCGAGTGTACCATAACAGTCACTTCCTTGGCCAAACGCTTCTGGAGCACGCGCAAATGAGGAGCTTCCGTATGTTCAGCAATCAAGGCTTCGATTTCTTCCTTGCTCAGTGATGTGAAAATCTTGATGTACTTGGCCGCATCTTCATCGCTTACATTCAACCAGAATTGATAGAACTTGTAAGGAGAAGTATAGTTAGGATCGAGCCAGATGTTACCCGATTCTGTCTTACCGAACTTACCACCATCGGCCTTGGTAATGAGCGGACAAGTCAAGGCAAAGGCTTCACCACCTTTGGTGCGGCGAATCAATTCGGTACCGGTAGTGATATTACCCCATTGGTCGGAACCACCCAACTGAAGCTTGCAGTTCTTGTTTTCGTACAGATACAGGAAGTCGTAACCTTGAAGCAACTGGTAAGTAAATTCAGTGAATGACAAGCCGTCGCGTGCTTCACCGTTGAGGCGCTTCTGTACACTGTCCTTGGCCATCATATAGTTTACGGTAATGTGCTTACCGATTTCGCGTGCAAAATCCAGGAATGTATAGTCCTTCATCCAGTCATAGTTGTTCACCAACTCAGCCTTGTTGGGCGCATCGCTTTCAAAGTCGAGGAACTTGGCCAACTGCTTCTTGATACAGGAAACATTGTGACGCAAGGTTTCTTCATTCAACAAGTTACGCTCAGCCGACTTGCCGGATGGGTCGCCAATCATACCGGTTGCACCACCTACCAAAGCCAACGGCTTGTGTCCGCAACGCTGGAAGTGACGCAGCATCATCACCCCGCAAAGGTGACCGATATGCAACGAATCCGCTGTTGGGTCAATGCCTAAATAGGCTGTCACTTGTTCCTTGGCCAGCAACTCTTCAGTGCCCGGCATAATGGTATGCACCATTCCTCTCCATGTCAATTCTTCTACAAAATTCATCAGATTATATGTTTTAATGTTTTGATTTTTACTTTATTGGCCGCAAAAATACGACACTTTATTGAAGAAACAAAACCTTTTGGGCATTACTTGTGATACGTGCAGCCAATATTTCTGCCGGAAGTCCGTAAACTGAAGCCGCTTTCCGACAGATTTCCTCCATGGAAAGGTGACTTTCGTCCGTTTCCAACAACAACCGCTCAAGCGGTGTGGAACGCAAGGCCTCATCGTGAAAATGTTCCCCAAAAGACAAATAGAAACCACGTTTCAGGTATTGCTCCGCCACTTCTTTCCGGCCACGAAATCCATGAATAATCCACGGCATTTGTGGTTTCAGTTCCTTGTGGATGCGAAACAGTTCCTCCGTACACTTCACAGCATGAACCACCAAGGGCAAATGCATCTGCTCAGCAAGAGATATGCAGGCCCTAAATACTTCTTGCTGGAGAGACATCGATGCGCCCTTCAGCTTGTCAAGCCCACATTCGCCGACAGCAACCACATCCGGTTGTTTCACCGCCTGATACAACCACTGCAACTGCTCTTCAGCATTTGCTTCCGTCAAATACCAGGGATGAATACCCACCGAACGATATTGCACTTCACCGGCTCCGGCAACATCCTGCATGGTACAGGCATATACTGCACGGTCAGTGGAACTCAAAGGAATCTGATGGGTATGAATATCGAAACAGTTCATAAGCATTAGGGAACAGGATCGTAACCGGAACCTCCCCACGGATGACACCGCAGAATGCGCCGTACCGTCAAATAAAGCCCTTTGAAAGGACCATGTTTCTGAAGAGCCTCCATGGCATACTCCGAACAGGTAGGTACAAAACGGCAGGATGGGGGAGTGAGCGGGGAAATGAATGCCCGATAGAACCGGACAGGAAGAAGCAATATGGCAACCAACAACTTTCTCATTGCATACTCTCTACAATGTGGGTCAGCAGTTTCTGTACTTTGCGCTCCACCTCTTCGGAAGAACGGAGCTGATTGTCCAACCAGATGAAAGCCAGTACCAACCGTTTTCCTCCTTGGGACTTCAAAGCATCCAGGAGCAAATACTTGTTCCGCCGATAGGCTTCACGCACCTGACGCTTCACCGCATTGCGCTTCACCGCCCGTTTGAAACGTTTTTTCGGCACACTGATGAGGATGGAAACATCCGAAGTCCCTTCACTGGGCTCTAACCACATATACACGACCCGCAAAGGAAAAGCCGGAAACGAGCTGTTTCCACCAGCAAACAAACGTTCTATCAGCGTCTTGCTGCAAAGACGTTCAGACTTGGTCAGTGTATATTTTCTTTCTTCCATTATCTAAAAAAAGGAGGTTTTGGATTCACAAAGTTATAACTTTATGAAAACAAAACCTCACTGTATGGGATATAAATTTCGTTTATTCCTTATTGCGTTCACTAATGAACTTGTCCAAAGCAGCCGTCATCGAAGGAGCTTCTACGGTTGGAGCTTCCAAATCCAGACGCAAACCTGCATCCTTCACAGCCTTAGCAGTAGTAGGACCGAAACAACCGATAGAAATATCTCCCTGCTCGAAGTTAGGGAAATTCTTCATGAGAGAAGTGATACCGGCAGGACTGAAGAACAGCAACATGTCATAGTCAAACTTTTCGTCGGCTCCAAAATCATTGCTCACCGTACGATACATCACCGCTTCTGTATGCTGAATGTTCTTGGCATCCAACGCTTCCTTGATTTCGTCGGTATGAACAGTAGACATCGGAAGCAGATACTTTTCTGTATGATGCTTGGCGATGGAAGGCATCAAGTCGGCAAACTTGCCTGTCTGGCTGAAAAATACCTTGCGCTTGCGATATTGCACATACTTCTGTATGTAGAGAGCTATCTGTTCTGAGGTACAGAAATATTTCATCGTATCAGGGATAGTGACACGAAGTTCCTCGCACAAAGAAAAGAAATGATCAATAGCATGACGAGAGGTGAAAATAACCGCCGTATGATCCAAAATAGACACTTTTTGCTGTCTGAATTCCTTAGCTGATACGCTCTCAACTTTGATGAACGGACGAAAATCAATCTTTACACCATATCTCTCAGCAATGTCGTAATAAGGCGACTTGTCCGAAGCAGGTTTCGGCTGAGAAACCAGTACTTTTTTTATCTTCAAAACTCTAAATTTTTAATATAAAATAATCATTTATTAGAAGGATTCCCCTCCATACCAAAAGGTCGGGTAGAATTTCAAGGATGCAAAAGTACAGAATTAAATGCAAACCGCCATAAAAGTTTGGGAAAAAGTTGCAAAAACCCCTATAAAACAGCAGGATTTTGGACAAAACAAGGACACTTAAGGCCAAAAACGGGGTAATTCCAGAGCCTTTTCCGAAATATACCAACAACAAAACTGCGGGTAAGAGCAGGAGGCCTGTCCATGCATTTACATTCAGATAGGCACTCAGCCAGTCATTGCAACGACTCTTGGTAAAGAACACCCAATTGACCCATTCATAAAGCCCTCCCTTCACCACCAGAAGTACGACATTGACAATTACAAATAATCCTAACAAAGCAATGTGAGGATAATTATCAAAAAGGAGAGGGGACTCTATGGAGAAATAATGATAGATACAGAAGGCATACATCAAGCATGAATGGAACAGCAGCAAGATTGTATAGTGAATGTCACTGGTCGTTGCATCGTCGAACAAGCTGGCCCGCTCGCGAAAATTAAAGAACCCCTTCAACTGCAAGGACAGATATCTGCGCTCTTTACCCAAGACGTAAGACACCAGGACGATGCACCCGAAAAGAACGGCGGTCACCATCCAGTCATTGCGAAGCAGATAGGGTAGGGGTTCTCCGCTCATACAGCAGCTATTTTACGAAGTTTGGCGTCCCATCGAGGAATGGTATACAATAAATCAACGGCTTGCTCCGGCGTTTCGGCCACTTGCCAAAGCGCGCGATGCTCGGGACGCATGAAATGTTCGTCGAGCGATTTCTCAAGCATCTCCAACAAAGGATTGAAATAGCCACCTGTATTCAGGATGACAATGGGATTGAGATAAAGCCCAAGCTGTTTCCAAGTAATGATTTCGAGCAGTTCTTCCAAGGTTCCGCATCCCCCCGGAAGGGCTATAACACCATCAGCCATATTGGCCATAAGCTGCTTGCGCTCATGCATCGTTTCGGTTTCTACCAAGCGGGTAAGTCCCTGATGATGCCATCCCTGCTCTACCATAAAGTGTGGAATGACCCCAGTCACCGTACCTCCGGCGGCCAAGGCAGCATCTGATATCGCACCCATCAGGCCGATACATCCGGCACCGTTAATCAGATTGATACCCTTCTCAGCCAACAGACGCCCCAATTTTTCCGCCTCGGCGAAATAAACTGGAGCTATTTTTGTGCTGGAAGCACTGTATACACAAACGTTTTGGATGGTGTTCATGGGTCTTTTATGTTTTTAGGCACGGATTACACGGATTGCACGGATAAGTTGGTGTAAACATACACAAAAACCGTGTTAATCCGTGTAATCCGTGCCTTAATAATGTTACAATCCGAACGCTTCCTTCACCTTATCTACATAATCGAGTTTCTCCCAAGTGAAGAGTTCCACTTCCACCACTTTGGTTTCGCGATACATCGATTCGTAGGTCTTGGTGACCATGCGTGGCTCGCGTCCCATGTGTCCGTACGAAGCGGTTTCTTCGTAGATAGGGTTGCGGAGCTTCAAGCGTTCTTCGATGGCCTTCGGACGGAGGTCGAAGAGTTCGTCTATCTTCTTGGCTATCTCACCGTCGGTCATGTTCACATTGCTACGGCCGTAGGTGTTGACATAAATGCTCACGGGGCGTGCCACACCGATGGCATAGGAAACCTGCACCAACATTTCATCGGCCACACCGGCTGCTACCATGTTCTTGGCAATATGGCGGGCGGCATAAGCGGCACTACGGTCCACCTTACTGGGGTCCTTGCCCGAGAAGGCGCCACCACCATGAGCGCCCTTTCCTCCATAGGTGTCGACTATAATCTTACGGCCGGTCAAACCGGTATCACCATGAGGACCTCCGATGACGAACTTGCCAGTCGGGTTGACATGGTAGATGATATTTTCATTGAAGAGTTTCAACACTTCTGGATTGTGGATGCTGGCCACTACACGAGGCATGAGCACTTCAATCACATCCTTGCGGATTTGTGCCAACATGGCTTCGTCGGCCTTCAGCTGGGCTTCCTTGCTTTCGTCAGCCGGGAGGATGAATTCATCGTGTTGGGTAGACACCACAATGGTATCTATGCGGACGGGCTTGCCATTGTCGTCGTACTCGATGGTCACCTGGCTCTTGGCATCGGGACGGAGGTAGGTCATTTCCTTGCCTTCGCGACGGATATCTGCCAAAATCATCAGCAACTTGTGCGACAAGTCGAGTGAGAGTGGCATGTAGTTTTCGGTTTCGTTGGTGGCATAACCGAACATCATGCCCTGGTCGCCCGCACCCTGGTTCATCGGGTCTTCGCGTTCAACGCCACGGTTGATGTCGGCACTCTGTTCGTGGATGGCGCTGAGCACACCGCACGAGTTGCCTTCAAACATGTATTCGCTTTTGGTATAGCCGATGCGGTTGATGACTTCGCGGGCAATGCGCTGGAGGTCTACATAAGCTTCGGTCTTGATTTCTCCGGCCATAACCACTTGTCCGGTGGTTACAAGCGTTTCGCAAGCTACTTTCGAACTGGGGTCAAACGCCAACAGTTTGTCAAGCACAGCGTCCGATATTTGGTCGGCCACTTTGTCGGGGTGTCCTTCAGACACCGATTCGGATGTGAATAAGTATCCCATTCTAAATTGAGAATTAAAGATGAATAATTAAAAAATTAATTCAAACGGGGGATAGGAATTCAGAGTAGGTGACATAGAAAGTCAATGTTGTTTTTAGCATTTTTTTCCGTGGTTGCAAGCTACTCAAATCTCTCCACTGTTTTCGGGCGCAAAGATAAACATATTTCTTGATACCTCGTTCATAAATAAAGATGTTTTCACTAACTTTGTAGCATGAACACAGAAAAGGTCTTGTTTATACCTAAGCAATATCTGGCGGTTGCCTCCGTCCTTTCCGCCATGATGATGGGAGTGCTCAACGGCACCATCATGAATGTGGCATTGCCTTCGTTGGCACAGGAGTTTCATGTCGAGGCCTCAACCGCCATTTGGGTGGTCAACGCCTTCCAGCTGGTCATCACCATGCTCATGCTCTCCTTTGCTACGCTGGGTGACGTATACAGCTATCGCAAAGTGTTCTTTACCGGAGTCTCCATTTTCATCGGTTCCTCCATTCTATGCGCCTGTTCCACTTCCTTCGAGATGCTGGTCGCTTCACGCATCCTGCAAGGATTCGGCTCCGCCTGCACCATGAGTGTGAACATTGCCCTTATCCGTCTGATTTATCCTCCCAAGATGTTGGGTCGGGGCATGGCCATCAATGCCATGGTCATATCCGTTTCGGCGGCTTCGGGGCCTACTTTAGCCGGATTGATACTCTCCTTCGCCTCTTGGAACTGGTTGTTCCTCATCAACCTTCCTTTAGGACTGATTGCCTTGCTGTTAGGATGGAAACTGCTCCCTTCCAATCCTCCTAGCGAAACCAAACGCCGTTTCGACAAAATCAGTGCCATTGGAAATGCCTTGACATTCGGTTTGCTCATTTATACCCTCGAAGGGGTAGCCCATTCGGAGAACCGTCTGCTCATCTTCATCCAGTTCGTGCTGCTGATAGTTATCGGAACCTTATACATCCGCCGGCAACAGAAACTGGCGACTCCCATCCTGCCCGTCGACTTGTTCAAGATTCCCATCTTCTCACTTTCCATCGCCAGCTCTACAGCCTCGTTCACTGCCCAGATGCTTGCCATGGTGTCATTGCCTTTCTTCATGCAGAATGTCCTCCATTTCGATGCCGTAGAAGTAGGGCTTCTCATGACTCCCTGGCCACTCGCCACCATCCTTGCCGCTCCGTTGTCCAGCCGCCTTTTGGAGCGTCATGTACATCCGGGACTGTTAGGAGGTGTCGGCATGGGGATTTTCGCTTTCGGCTTGTCCATGCTCTATTTCCTGCCCGAGTATCCCGAGAAGTGGCAAATCATTTGGCGCATGGCGGTATGTGGTTTGGGTTACGGACTTTTCCAGACGCCCAACAACGTCACTATCACCACTTCCGTACCTATCAGCCGCTCTGGAGGCGCCAGCGGCATGTTGGGCACCGCCCGCCAGTTGGGACAAACGTTGGGAGCCACCTCCGTGGCGCTTGTCTTCCGTTTCTTTGCCGAGGACAAGGAATTCCAGATGTGTATCTTCTTCGCCATTATCTTTGCGGTAATGTCCATGGTGCTCAGTGTATTGAGAATGCCTCGCCGCAAAGGAGAATCGTAACGATTCCAACGTTCGACAGAAAGTTTCGAAACACTCCATAGGAAGTTCTTTGTCGTACCATAGGAAGTTTCGCAACGCACCATAGGAAGTTCTTCATATTTCCTATCGAACGTTTTGATATTTCCACTGCATCGTCTTCCTCTTTATAAAGCGACGCTTTACGACCCGTAACTCGGCACTCTACGACCCGTAACTCGGCACTCTACGACCCGTAAAGTGCCATGTTATGAATCACCCTACAGCATATTCATGTTTTCTGCTTTCAACCTTCCACAAAAGCCTTAAAGCACTGAATGATAACTCCCTACTGTGAAAGGAACGCCGTTTCCGCCCCTTTCATCCTTTCACCACATCCCCATACCCCCTTGCATATTAGCTAGTATTCACCTGAATATATGCTTATGTTCAGCTGAATAGTAGCTTATGTCCAGCCGTCAGAATCAGTATCCTCCGACCGGAAGACGGGTATGTGAAACGTTGAAAGCA
>JAFVTL010000031.1 GCA_017503235.1 Bacteroidaceae bacterium
ACTCCGATGTTCGTATGCGGCGTTAACTTGGACAAGTACGAAAAGGGTACACAATTCGTTTCTAACGCATCTTGTACTACTAACTGTTTGGCTCCTATCGCTAAGGTATTGAACGACAAGTGGGGTATCACTGACGGTTTGATGACTACAGTTCACTCTACAACTGCTACTCAGAAGACAGTTGACGGTCCATCTTTGAAGGACTGGAGAGGTGGTCGTGCTGCTGCTGGTAACATCATCCCTTCTTCTACAGGTGCTGCTAAGGCTGTAGGTAAGGTTATCCCTGAATTGAACGGTAAGTTGACTGGTATGGCATTCCGCGTTCCTACTTTGGACGTTTCTGTAGTTGACTTGACAGTTAACTTGGCTAAGCCTGCTACTTATGCTGAAATCTGCGCTGCTATGAAGGAAGCTTCTGAAGGCGAATTGAAGGGTGTTCTGGGCTACACTGAAGATCAAGTAGTTTCTGCTGACTTCTTGGGTTGCACATTGACTTCAATCTTCGACGCTAAGGCTGGTATCGCTTTGACTGATACATTTGTTAAGGTAGTTTCTTGGTATGACAACGAAATCGGTTACTCTAACAAGGTATTGGATTTGATCGCTCACATGAAGAAGGTTAACGGATAATCCTAAACAATCCATACGAAAAGCCGTCCAAATTCATTTGGGCGGCTTTTTTTTAACGATTTATAGGGTAGATTCCACAAAATAACTATCTTTGTCAAATCGGAAACGAAATATGAACTACGATTTAATCACCATAGTAGGACCTACCGCATCGGGAAAAACAACCCTTGCGGCATCACTGGCCAGCCGGCTCGACACCGAAATCATCAGCGGAGACAGCAGGCAGGTGTATCGTCGTATGGACCTCGGTACAGGCAAGGACCTGGATGATTACAACGTAAACGGAAGACAGATACCCTACCACCTCATCGACATCGTGGAACCCGGATACAAATATAACGTATTCGAATACCAACGCGACTTCCTTGAAGCATACAGACAAATCCAGGAGAAGGGGAAACTGCCTATCTTGTGTGGAGGAACGGGCATGTACATCGAATCCATCCTGAAAGGATACCGGCTGCTTCCCGTACCCGAGAACCCCACACTGAGAGCGTCGTTGGAAGGTAAACCGCTCGATGAGCTGACACAAATCCTCTCGACCTATAAGAAATTGCACAACTCGACCGATGTCGATACACCCAAAAGAGCCATACGGGCCATTGAAATAGAAGAATATTACCGACAACAACCTGTAGAAGAAAGGGAGTTTCCAACACTTAAAAGCCTCATCGTCGGCATAGACATTGACCGGGAGCTGAGAAGAGAGAAAATCTCGCGAAGGTTGAAACAACGCCTTGAAGAAGGAATGATTGAAGAGGTGAGGGCACTGATGGACGAAGGTATCGCACCCGAAGACCTGATATACTACGGACTGGAGTACAAGTTTCTGACAATGCATGTCACAGGACAACTTACCTACGAGGAAATGTTCCTACAACTGAAAACAGCCATCCACCAGTTTGCCAAAAGGCAGATGACCTGGTTCAGAGGCATGGAAAGAAGAGGATTCACCATCCACTGGCTGGATGCAGAAATGGACAACCCAAAAAAGATACAACGAATAATCGATTTGATGAATTCAAAATAAAACCTGACCTATGGCAATAGAACCCAACAGATGGGGAGTGATATACAACCCCAAAGCCGGAACCCGCAAAGCCCATAAAAGATGGGACAAGATAAGGGAATACATGGAAAGCCGCCATGTATTGTTTGACTATCTCCAATCGGAAGGATATGGATCGGTAGAAAGACTGACCCGTATGCTTGCCAACAATGGCTACAAGACCATCGTTGTAGTAGGGGGCGACGGAGCCATCAATGACGCCATCAACGGAATCATGGGTTCATCGGTCGAAAACAAGAACGAAATTGCACTCGGAATCATTCCCAATGGCATCGTGAACGACTTTGCTAAGTATTGGGGACTTGACGATGACGAGTACAAGGAAGCGGTTGACATCATCATCAATCGACGAGTAAGAAAAATCGACGTGGGAAGATGCCGCTATGTAGATGGAGACCAAAAAACGGAAAGGTTCTTCGTCAATGCCATGTACATCGGGTTGGGAGCAAGATTTGTACAGATTACCAATAGCACCAAACGATTCTGGGGCATGCGACAGCTGTCTATTCTTGCATCGTGGTTCCTCCTTCTATTTGAACGGAAGCTACATCGTACCCATCTGCGGATAAACGGAGAAGAGATACAAGGAAAGATAATGACCGTATGCATCGGTAGTGCAAGAGGATATGGACTCACACCCAGTGCCGTACCCTATAACGGATGGCTCGATGTATCCGTCATCTATCGTCCAAAACTCCTGCAACTCATCCATGGCCTGTGGATGCTTGCACAGGGAAGATTGCTCAACCTGAAGAAAATAGTACAGCCATACCGCACGCGTAAAGTGAAGGTATTAGAGGCACATAATGCAGCATTGAGCCTCGACGGACGAATTCTGAACACTGAATGTCCGTTGAAAATCAAAGTATTACCCGAAGCCATAACACTGATAATTCCAAAATAAAGATGACTACCATTGATTATTTAAAGAAGTCTGACAATTTCTTCCTCCTTGCAGGACCTTGTGTCATCGAGGATGAAGAAATGGCATTGCGTATTGCCGAACACATTGTGAAGGTGACCGACAAGCTGAATATACCTTATGTATTCAAAGGTTCATACCGAAAAGCCAACAGATCGCGCCTTGATTCATTCACAGGTATCGGTGATGAGAAAGCATTGAAAATCCTGAAAAAAGTAAAGGACACATTCAACATACCCGTAGTAACCGACATCCATACTGCTGACGAAGCCGCTATGGCTGCTGAATATGTGGATATCTTGCAGATACCCGCATTTTTGTGCCGCCAGACAGACTTGTTGGTAGCAGCCGCCCACACAGGAAAGACCATCAACATCAAGAAAGGACAATTCCTCTCGCCTGGAGCCATGAAATTTGCGGCCGACAAAGTGACAGAAGCAGGCAACAAGCAGGTGATGCTGACGGAAAGAGGTACTACATTCGGTTATCAGGATTTGTTGGTAGATTACCGAGGAATCCCCGAAATGCAATCCTTCGGGCATCCCGTCATTTTGGATGTGACACACTCCTTGCAACAACCCAACCAGACAAGTGGGGTGACGGGAGGCATGCCGGCACTTATTGAAACCGTAGCCAAGGCGGGGGTTGCGGTAGGAGTGGACGGTTTGTTCATGGAAACTCACGAGAATCCATCCATAGCCAAAAGTGACGGAGCCAACATGTTGAAACTGGATTTACTTGAAGCATTGCTGGTGAAACTCGTAAGAATCAGAGAAGCCATCAAATAAAGACAAAAGGATGCCGAAATCGGCATCCTTTTTGTCATTTAAACACCTCTGGGATTTCTACCAGGTTGTACCTTGGAAGACAACACTTTCATCATAAGGTACAATGTGTCCCGTCATGGTTATATTGTTGTTATTGAAGTTAGGACTGATATAAGCACTGGCCTCGTTAGTACCACCCGTCAAGGTAATGGACACCGTAGCGGATACGGCTATCCCAGTGATATTGAATTTATAGTGTACATTCCCGTGCTCATCGCGCGATACTTCCGGAGTGCTGATGCTTCCGCTTACCGTCACACCACCCAATCCATTGGGACCCGGACTATAGGAGAAATTACTGAAGGCGGTCTGCAAGATACCTTCTTTTCCTACCACCTGCACGTAATTCGTGCTTGAAGTAACATAACGGATAACGCCATTGGGGAACATGATATTGTCGGCCTCAAGTACGAATGAGCCGTTCTCCAATGCATCCATAGCTTTCAAAAATGCCACCGAATCCATACGGGCTTCCATCGCTCTTGCAGCCATACGTTTCTTTCTGGCCGCTTCTCGTTTAGCGTCACGACGTTCCTTTCGAGTTTGTTGGGCATCTACTGTTGTCGCCAGACAAAACAATGACAACATAGCCAATAATAGAACTTTCTTCATAAATAAAGCTGTTTAGTTAGGTTATGAACTCTCTTTGAATTCCACCAACTAAACAGCTTTCAATTTCCGTTTGTTCGTTCAATTAAGTCTTTTTCAATCGACGAAACGTCTTGTAAGATTTGAAAACTCATCTATCCGGCGATCGCGTAGGAAAGGCCACCATCGGCGAACATTCTCGCTACGTTGAAGGTCCACTTCCACCACCAGATTCATTTCATCCGAAGCATTCGCACGGGCTAACCATTCGCCTTGAGGTCCTGCCACAAAGCTGTTTCCCCAAAACTGGATACCGTTCGTTTGTCCCGATGGGTCGGGTTCATACCCAACACGGTTGACGCTTATGACCGGGAGACCATTGGCCACGGCATGTCCACGCTGAACGGTCATCCACGCCTCCAACTGACGTTCTTTTTCCTCAGGGCTATCCGTACTCTCCCAACCGATAGCCGTAGGATAAATCAGAAGTTCTGCCCCCTTCAAAGCCATCAGACGGGCTCCTTCGGGATACCATTGGTCCCAACAAACTTGTACACCCAGTTTTCCGATGGAGGTCTGTATAGGCTCAAAGCCCAAATCACCTGGTGTAAAATAGAATTTTTCATAATAGGCAGGATCATCAGGAATATGCATCTTGCGGTACTTTCCGGCAATGCTTCCATCCGTATCAAAGACTACGGCCGTATTGTGGTACAAACCGGGAGCCCGTTTCTCAAACAACGATGTCACCAACACAATGCCATAGGATGCGGCAATCTCCGAATAGAACTCCGTTGAAGGCCCTGGGATGGGCTCACCCAAATCAAACATGGACGTATCTTCCGTCTGACAAAAATAAAGGCTATTGTGCAATTCTTGCAAAACGACGAGTTGTGCACCGGAAAGTGACACTTTACCGATGTTAAAGCGTAGCTTTTCCATGTTAGCCTTGACATCACCCGTACAACTTTGTTGGATGATTCCTACTTTGATTGTTCTTCCTTTCATCATTTTTATATCATATATTTCTTACTTCTTTAGGATATTGCATCGTGACACAATGCAGGGAGCCGTGCTGCTTGATAAGGGGAGAACAATCAACCCCTACGATTTCACGTCCCGGGAAAGCTTCTCCCAGCACTCTTCGCGCTTCAACATCATGAGCCGGTTGTTGGTAAGTGGGATAGAGTACCACATCGTTCATAATCAGAAAATTGGCATAAGTAGCCGGCAGACGTTCGCCTTCTTCGTCATAGACGGCATCGGGCATCGGCAAGGGAAGCAAACGATAGGGAAGTCCAGACAAGGTACGGAAATCACTCAGTTCCTTTTCCATCAGCTTCAGTTCTTCGTAATGTTCGTCATTCTTATCCAGACATTGCACATAGACTATCGTATCGTCCGGACATAAACGTGCCAATGTGTCTACATGGCTATCTGTGTCATCTCCAGCCAGATAGCCATGATGAAGCCATAACACTCGAGATGCTCCCAATGTATCCTTCAGACTGGTTTCTATCTCCTGAGGATTCATCGAATCATTTCGATTGGGGGAAAAAAGACATTCAGCCGTAGTGAGGAGTGTGCCTTGTCCGTCGCTTTCAATCGAACCGCCTTCGAGAACAAAACTCTTCCGATTGTGGTATTCTCCATGCAATAGGTCGGTGTCTCTCAATGCCCGATTGATTTGATTGTCAAGATTGGCGGGAAACTTCATGCCCCATCCATTGAAGCAGAAATCGAGCAGGTGAGGGGTTCCTTGAGCATCGAGCAAAGTAATGAATGAATGGTCGCGTGCCCAAGTGTCATTTGTCTTTATGCATGCCCATGAGATATTTTCGAGCGATACATCTTGCTTCTCCAGCTTCTCCTGAACCGCTTTAGGGTCGGGAGTCACTATCAACAGATGTTGACGTGAGGATATTTCATGCGCCAAACGACAAAAGCATTCCTCCACCTCAGGAAGCATATATGCCCAATCAGTCCCTTCATGCGGCCATGTCAGTTGAATCATACTTTGTTCATACCATTCGGCCGGCAAATAACAATCATTCATTTTCATTCGTTGTCTTTTTCCTTTTTCCATTTCCGTTTGAACCAATAAAACAAGTCACTCCACTTGTCAAAGTCCTTCTTGTATATCAAACCGATACCTTGTGTCGTCAACGTTGACTTGGTGAAATACCGGTCATTTGTCTGGTTATATCCTCTCAAGCGCCATTCGCCATTCTTGGTCAACAACAATATCGCTTCAAAGTCACCAACAAAATTGGTGTTTGCCAATACATTTTCTCGATAGCCAAAATTACCATTGATAAGCAAACGGTTGTTCAGCAGACGTCCCGAAAGGATGGCTTCCGCCTCCACATCACTCCATCCTTCTTCGCCAGTACTCAGATTGGCACCGATATTCCAATTCTTGTTTTCCGTCCATTGCGAAAGCATGTTGTTCAACTGGCCCGACAAAGTGTTGAATGCCAACGAACTGGTAGCGTTGGATGATTGGTTTCCTCTGTCCGCATAGTCATACGGATAGAACTTGCCGATAGTCAACAAATAAATGATTTGCGTGTTCATCTGTTCCTCGGTACTTGTAGCGCTTCTTACCAGTTCACGGTCTTCTTCATTGATGGCCGGCAAATCCAAGTCAAAACGAATGGTAGGATTGGCCAGACTTCCCGTCAGGTTCATGACACAATTCACTTTTACCGTACTTTGATTCAAGGATGCATCTGTCGAAAGATCACTCAATGACACTGAGTTGACCGTATATACCGCTTGAAGATCCAAGTTCGCTTGATAGGGGTCGCCCGAGAAGGTGACCATACCTCCCGGTTGGAGGGCAAAGTCCTTACGGATGACTTCCTGCATGCTCAACTTGTAGACACCCTGGTCAATGGCATAAGTACCAAACATCCGGAAGTTACCTTTATTATAATAGTTCACCTGAAGATTGCCCGTACCCCTTGCCGAAATGTAGTCACCTGAGATTGGATCCATGATGACCTTCATTTGGGCATCAGGAGTAGCCTCCACCAGCATATTGATGTACAAATCCATGGAAGGGCCTTCATCCTCTTCCTTCTTCGACGCATCCGAATGATGATAGAAATCGGTTTCCACCATATCCTGAATACGTTTCGGAGTTTTATCCACAAAAGTAATGAACTGATTGCTGGCGGCTTCCGTTGTGACACCCGAAACATACGTAAAAGTCGTGTTTCTGCCCGTTGTCAAGGAAACATCGATATTCATGGCATTATTGCCTCCACGCACGACGATATCGCCAATGCCATACACCCTGCCATAAAGTGACATGTCACCCGGATCATCCGAATCATACACCAACAAATTATCTGCATCCACGTCAAAACGATACGTCATGTTCTTCAATTTGTTATGACGCAAATATCCGTTCACATAACCACTGTTACCTTCTCGGTCATAGATCCGCATCTGCTTGAATGCCAATTCGCCCGGTGTGACATGAATGGAGTCGTTTCGAATCTGGAAGTACGTGTTCAAGACATCCAATTTCGCATCGAGCATGGCGCAAACATCACCTTCCAAATCAAGAAACTTGAAAGGGCCGAACAAGCGGATATTACCATTGACACGTGCATCCATTTCGCTGAATATGCCTTCCACGTATGGAGCAATGATTCCCAGATTCATGCTGTCCGCCTCGATAGCAAGGTCAAGTCCCTTTTGCTTGGGTGACACATAACCGGTGACGTGTGTTGACGAAATACCTTCTTCCTTCATCAAAGCTTCCAGACGAACACCTCCTAACTCATTATCCCAATGGCCTTCGATGTCGGCATCGCCCAATATCGCCTGATTCATGGCAAAATCCTGCACGTCAAGACCTATCTGGATAGAAGGTACATCCAACATGTTGCTTAGAAGGACTGAGCCGCTTGCCATACCATCAAAACGGACATCATCAAAACGGACAATATCCAACACATAAGCCACATTCACATTCTTCAAGTCAACCCGACAAGAATCCGTTTCTCTGTCCGTAATCTTTCCATCAATACGAAGATGTTGGTTTTCACGTTCAATCAACAGGTTATCCACATACACATATCCCGAATCGATGGCTATGTGGGAAGGATGTATGCGCCACACCGTATCATTCAACACGGCTTGTGCAGGATGGATATCAATATCGGCACGAAGAATGGGCGAGTGTTCTTCCGCTCTTGAAAAACGGGTAACGGCCGAGAACTTTCCTCCGTATGTCACATCCGTATTGTTACCCCAATTCACGGTCGTTTCTACACTATCGTTTCTGGCATCAGCATTCAAGGAAAGGTTCAGCATTGCACCACTTCCCATCAACATGCTGGCACGTGCTCTACAATTGAGATGTCCTGACGGATTCTCACAAAACAGGCCTCCCGATTCGTACAACGTGCCATTGTAAGTGAATTGTGGGAAACTACCTTCCACACGAATCCGTTCTTCATTGTCATTGATGTAGCCCTTCAATGTAGAAGGCATATGTAGACGGATAGGAAGGTAAAAGACCTTTTCCAACAAATCGGTATTTTCCACCCAAAAGTCAAATTCAAAATTGTTCGGGCGATGTCGATTGTCCATCTTAACGAGTGCCAACGAAGGAAGGTAATGTTGCAACATTCGAACGACACTGGTAGGAAGACTCTTATAGGAATAGTCACCTTGAATCTTGGCATTCATGAAGGATGACCGGATAGTCAACTCTTTGAAATTATTATTCTTATCGGCATTCAAGGTCAGATTATCAAGGAAATATTCCTGACCTTCAGGTGCATCCAGTACAAGACTATCCAACCGGATTTGTCCTACGATGTCATCCAATGAACGTCCGCTGACATCAGCAAGGAATTTCAACGACAGACTTGAATCAACATATTTATCTGACAAATTCAATTCATGAGGACGCAAGTTTCTGACCGATGCCTGTACATTGACAACAGGTACCGATTGTACCGTATTGACATTACCTTCCACTTCCAACGTGGCATTTTCATCATTTAAAGCGACTTTTCCATTGAATCCTCCATCCTTATAGATTCCGTCAAGGGTAACATTCTTATATTGATAGCCGCTATATTCTATCGATGAAACCACACCTTTTATATTAGATTCAGGATATTTGCCCTGATAATTGAAGCCTTTCAATTCCACGTTGAAGTCAGCATGCCCGAATTTCTCTTTATTGGAAGTCAGAGTACCCAAATCAAGCGCTACACCTGATAGGTTTCCCGAATAGGAACGTCGGCCGTTTTTATCCGTATCCATCGTCACATCGGCTTCCAAATCTCCTGAAGCCGTGCGTAGCAAGCCTCCAACCTTCAGCTTCGTGTCACTTCCGCGTACATTTCCCTTCAAGTCTACGTGCCCCAACTTACCAACTATATCAGGAATGATTCCTTTTAATTTGTCAGATAGATAGGAGAGTCCTTCAGCAGGGATATGCATCCTTGACAAATCGGCTTCCAATTGCATTTCCTGACCATCACCTTGCCAATGACGAATAGCAGCATTGGCCATGAAACGCATATATTTCCGATTATAAAGCCTTATTTCCGGGATACTCATTTCCGCTCCTTTCCCTTCATAACGAAGGTTTACAGACATGGGGTCGTCAATACCTTCAAGGGGAGGAAGGAAAGCTGATAAATCTTTAGGGCATACACTACCCGTAAGATTGCCTTGGTAGGTCAAGTCATCCGTAAAAGAAGGAATCGATTGAAGGCTATCATATTTCAAGGAAGGTCCTTCAAGAGTTAAAGTAGAATTTGGAAGTTCAAGCATAAAGTCTTTGATGGACAACGATTTATTATTGGCCACCACTTGAAAGGCAAAGCGTTTCAAATCAAATCCGCTTCGTTCCTTGAAGCTCAAACGACGAACAGCAGCATTGAGGGTATCCTGACGAAAAGCTTTCAATGAAATGCTGGCCGTAAAATCATCAAGAGCCACATGAGAAGAGTTGAACTTACCTGGTGTTTTCGGTTCAGAAAGAACATCATAAGCTACATGTCCTCTTCTAATCAGGATGGAGTTGATGCGCAAATCAAGGTTCATTTCCTTCTTCACCGTATCCTTCGATGCGAAAGCATCCAATACAAATTGGTAGTTAGGTGGTGAATCGGGAGTCTTCTTGTTCAGATTTATCTTAAATCCGTAGAACTGTACACTACTGATACTCAGCTTCTTTTCAAAAAGGGGAAGTACTTCGAACTTGGCGGACAAACGGGATGCCTGAAGCATTTCTTCGCCTTGTTGGTCCTTCAACAACACATCTTCAATGATGATGCGATTGAACAATCCCCAATCAACACGACCGATAGCGACTTCAGAGCCCAACACCTCTTCTAATTCGGATGACACGAAAGAAGCCAACCGACGTTGTACGGAGGGGAGGTTCAGAAGAATATAGAACCCAATATAGCATACACTGAAGACAACTATCAGGATTCTGACTAAATATTTTAAACGTGAAATTGAGGCCATATCATTATCAGGAAGCAAAAATACAATAAAAGATGCACGAAAAGGCATAAATCCCAAAAAATATTACGAAATTTGCGCACCAAAATCAATTATAAAGCTATAATGAACAACAAACCCATACCATCTCCTTTACTCTCTCTTGTACCCATATTGGTTCTCGTTTCCATGTTGGCCGTCACTATCCACATTTTCGGAAGCGATACGCTTGCCGGAGGAAGCCAGGTCTGTTTGCTTACAGCAACCGCCTTCTGCGTATTGATAGGCATGGCAGGATTCAAGAGAAGTTGGAAGGATTATGAAAAGTGCATCATTGAAAACATTGGAGGAATAGGTACAGCACTGATAATCCTCCTGCTCATCGGTGCCCTTTCAGGAACTTGGATGATTTGTGGTGTTGTACCGACCCTAATATATTATGGTATACAAATCATAGACCCAAACTTCTTTCTGGTATCCACCTGCCTGATATGTGCCATCGTATCGGTCATGACAGGCAGTTCATGGACAACCATCGCCACGATCGGGATTGCCTTGCTGGGGATAGGGAAGGCACAAGGATTTGAAGAAGGATGGATAGCAGGTGCCATCGTTTCGGGAGCTTACTTTGGCGACAAGGTTTCCCCTTTGTCCGACACCACGGTCTTGGCCGCATCCACCACCGGTACACCCTTGTTCACACACATCAAATACTTGATGTTCACCACCATCCCATCCATGATTATTGCATTGATAATCTTTACCATAGCCGGACTTTCACACGATTCGGCCTCAACCCTTCATATAGCCGAATTTACCCAAGCGCTCGGAGATAAATTCAACATATCCATCTGGCTGATGATAGTACCCGTCATCACCGCTATACTGATAGCCAAAAGAGTGCCTTCCATCATCACTTTGTTCCTTTCCACCGCACTTGCCATCATCATGGCAACCATCTTCCAACCCGACTTGTTGAGAGAAATTGCGGGAGAAGGCGAGGGGAGCCTCCAATTAGTAAAAGGAGCCATGGCAACCCTTTTCGGTAGCACTTCATTGGACGCCGGCAATCCGGAAATCAACGAACTGATTGGCACCCGCGGCATGAGCGGAATGATGGATACCATTTGGCTCATCATATGCGCCATGTGCTTCGGAGGCGCCATGACGGCAACCGGCATGATACAAAGTATTACCTCCGTATTCATGAAGTTCACCAAGCGATGCGTCAGCTTGGTATCCTCCACCGTAGCATCGGGCTTGTTCATGAATCTGACTACGGCCGACCAATATATCTCCATCATCCTGACCGGCAACATGTTCAAGGACATCTACAAAAAGTGTGGATATGAGAGCCGCCTGTTAGGACGAACGGTAGAAGATGCCGTAACCGTCACTTCACCACTCATTCCTTGGAATAGTTGCGGTATGACCCAATCGACCGTATTGGGCGTATCCACATTTACCTATTTGCCGTATTGCTTCTTTAACTACATCAGCCCCCTGATGAGCATATTCATGGCAGCTGTCGGCTATAAAATCGTGAAGGCATCACGCACCGGGAACGATGAGAAAGCATCGGTTTAGACATCATAAAACTATGCTTTACACCAAAGAAAACATAGCTTTACGACTAAGAAAGCAATGCTTTGTAAAATCAGTTCTTTCAGAAGATAGAAGAGAAGAATAAGATATTGAAGAATTTTTTCTTTAATTACTGCTTTAAAGATTCTTTTTCCTCGTTTTTTTTCCTTAATTTTGCGACTAAATTATAAAACTATTTTTATAACACAATATGGCAAATGTGATTAAATTACACAAAGGCCTGAACATCAACCTGAAAGGAAAGCCCGCTCAGGAGTTGTTCAATGTGAAGGAAGCAGCCATCTATGGATTGGTGCCTGCCGATTTCCATGGAGTAACCCCAAAAGTTGTGGTGAAGGAACAGGAAAGTGTGAAGGCAGGTGATGCCTTGTTCGTAGACAAGAATCATCCTGAAGTGAAGTTCGTTTCGCCTGTAAGCGGTGTCATTACTGCTGTAACCAGAGGCGAACGTCGTAAAGTCCTCAGCATTACCGTTGCGGCTGCTAAGGAACAAGAGTACGTAGAGTTTGGAAAGAAGGAAGTATCGGCCATGAACGGTGAGCAGGTAAAGGCTGCACTGATGGAAGCCGGTCTTTTCGCATTCTTCGTTGAACGTCCGTATGCCGTGACCGCCAACCCGGATGCAACTCCTAAGGCCATCTTCGTATCAGCATTCGACAAGAACCCGTTGGCTGCTGATTTCGAATACGTATTGCAAGGTCAGGAAAAGGATTTCCAGACAGGTTTGGATGCTTTGGCAAAGATTGCCAAGACTCATCTGGGCATTTGCACATGCCAGAAGAATCCGGCATTGACAGGTGCAAAGAATGTAACCGTCACAGCATTCGAAGGTGCTAACCCTGCCGGTAACGTAGGTGTGCAAATCAACCACATCGACCCAATCAACAAGGGCGAAATCGTTTGGACATTGGGTGCTGAAGAAGTGATCTTCATCGGACGCTTGTTCAATAATGGACATGTAGACTTTACACGTACCATTGCATTGACAGGTTCGGAAGTGAAGAAGCCCGCTTATTGCAAGGTAAAGGTAGGTGCTTTGTTGACCAATGTATTTGCAGGCAATGTAGACAAGAGTCAAACTCTTCGTTACATCAATGGCAACCCGTTGACAGGTACACAAACTGATGCTAACGGTTTCTTGGCTGCTCATGCTACCAGCTTGACCGTAATTCCTGAAGGTACTGACACACACGAATTCCTCGGCTTCATCATGCCTCGTACCAACCAGTTCTCTACCAGCCGTAGTTACTTCAGCTGGTTGTGCGGCAAGAAAGAATATGCCCTCGACGCTCGTATCAAGGGCGGTGAACGTCACATGATCATGTCGGGCGAATACGACAAGGTATTCCCGATGGACATCTATCCTGAATATTTGGTGAAGGCTATCATCGCCGGCGACATTGACCGTATGGAAGCACTTGGTATCTACGAAGTGGCTCCTGAAGACTTTGCGGTGGCCGAATTCGTTTGCTCTTCCAAGCTTGAATTGCAACGCATCGTGCGCGAAGGTCTTGACATGCTTCGCAAGGAAATGTGCTAATTATTAAAATAAAGAATTAAATGAAAGCGTTAAGAAATTATCTCGATAAGATAAAGCCTAACTTTGAAGAGGGCGGCAAACTCCACGCGTTTCGTTCAGTGTTCGACGGTTTTGAAACATTCTTGTTCGTACCTAACAGCACTTCGAAGACTGGGGTTCACGTTCATGATTCAATTGACAGCAAGCGA
>JAFVTL010000032.1 GCA_017503235.1 Bacteroidaceae bacterium
CAACGGCACCTTCAAGATTGGCGACACCCTGACCGAAGGCGAAAAGCTCCACTTCAAGGGATTGCCAAGCTTCTCGCCGGAAATGTTCAAGTACATCGAAAATGCTGACCCGATGAAGCAGAAGCAGTTGGCAAAGGGTATCGACCAACTGATGGACGAAGGGGTAGCCCAGTTGTTCGTCAACCAGTTCAATGGTCGCAAGATTATCGGTACGGTAGGCCAACTCCAATTTGAAGTTATCCAGTACCGTCTGGAAAACGAATACAATGCCAAGTGCCGTTGGGAGCCTGTCAGTCTCTACAAGGCTTGTTGGATAGAAAGCGACGACGCCGAAGAACTCGAAGCCTTCAAGAAACGCAAGTACCAGTACATGGCGAAAGACCGCGAAGGTCGCGATGTGTTCCTGGCTGATAGCGGCTATGTACTTCAAATGGCTCAGATGGACTTCAAACATATTAAATTCCACTTTACTTCTGAATTTTGATGTTCGTTCGATAAAAGAGACTTGGCATTCCTTAAGAGTGCCAAGTTTTTTTTGTTTTTTCTCATTACAAACTCATATTCTTTTTATTCTCACTTTTATTTTTCTTAATTTTGCAATTCATTGGTAAAAGAATGATGCTATGGACGAAATAATGAAAGAAGACATCAGGAAAGCATGCGAAGTGATGCAGAAAGGTGGAGTGATTTTATATCCAACAGACACGATTTGGGGGATTGGTTGTGATGCAACGAATGCAGAAGCGGTGAAGCGTGTTTATGAGATAAAGAAACGTTCAGACAGTAAGGCTATGTTGGTTTTGGTAGACAATGCGGTGAAAGTGGACTTCTATGTGGATGGAGCTCCTGAAGTTGCTTTTGACTTGATAGAACTGACCAACAAACCGCTTACCATTATTTATGATGGTGCTAAAAACTTGGCTCCCAATTTGATAGCAGAGGATGGAAGTGTAGGTATCCGTGTCACATCTGAAGAATTTTCCAATCGGTTGTGCTATCGTTTCCGAAAGGCAATAGTTTCTACATCCGCCAATGTAAGTGGAGAGCCTTCTCCGGCGACATTTGGTGAAATTAGTGATGAAATCAAGCAGGCAGTGGATTATATCGTGCAGAGCCGTCAACAGGAGAATAAGGCTTCCCAATCATCCAGCATCATCAAACTCGGGAAAGGTGGACAAGTAAAGGTGATAAGAGAATGAACGAAGAAAAATTAAGTTTGTTGCAACGCTTTGTCCTGTGGCGTGAAAAGAAGATAAAGGATAAGCATTTTGTCTTGATACTCAGTTTTATGGTGGGTATCCTGACCGCTTTGGCCGCTTGCTTGCTGAAGTTCCTGATTGAATATGTCAAGCATTTCTTGACGGAGAATTTTGATTCGACCGGTGCCAACTGGTTGTATTTGGTATATCCAGTCATTGGTATTCTGTTGACCGGTCTTTTTATCCGTAATGTTGTAAGGGATGACATCAGTCATGGGGTTACGAAAATCTTGTATGCCATCTCCCGCAGGCAAAGCCGCATCAAGCGTCATAACACTTGGTCTTCCCTTATAGCCAGTTCCATTACCATTGGGTTTGGTGGATCGGTCGGAGCCGAAGCACCGATTGTTCTGACGGGTTCAGCCATTGGTTCCAATTTGGGTAGTATCTTTAAAATGGAACATCGGACCTTGATGCTTTTGGTGGGTTGTGGTGCGGCAGGAGCTGTTTCTGGTATCTTCAAGGCACCTATTGCCGGATTGGTCTTTACCCTTGAGGTGTTGATGATTGATTTGACAATGGGTTCATTGCTTCCTTTGTTAGTGTCTTGTGTAACGGCGGCTACCGTTTCCTACATCCTGACAGGAACCGATGCAATGTTTGAATTCCACATGGATGAACCTTTCCTGATGGAACGTATCCCGGCGGTTATTTTGTTGGGTGTGCTTTGCGGATTGGTTTCGTTGTACTTCACCCGTACCATGAATTGGATTGAAGGCATTTTCCGAAAATACGACAATCCTTATATCAAACTTCTGATAGGAGGTAGTTTGTTGAGTGTCTTGATTTTCCTTTTCCCGTCACTCTATGGTGAAGGATATGATACGATTCACATGTTGTTGAACGGGACGAATGCCGCCGATTGGGACAAGGTCTTGGATAACTCCATCTTTTATGGATATGGCAATTTGTTGTTGGCCTATCTGGTGCTGGTGGTGTTGTTCAAGGTGTTTGCTTCAAGTGCAACGAATGGTGGCGGAGGCTGTGGTGGTATTTTTGCTCCCAGTTTGTTCTTGGGATGTATCACCGGTTTTGTCTTTGCCCATTTCTGCAATGGATACAGCCTGGCACCGTTAGTATCGGATGATATTCCGGAAAAGAATTTTGCACTTTTAGGAATGGCGGGTGTGATGTCGGGGGTAATGCATGCTCCGTTGACCGGTGTATTCCTCATTGCCGAACTGACGGGTGGGTATGACCTTTTCCTTCCATTGATGATGGTTGCGGTCAGTTCGTATCTGACTATCATCATATTCGAACCTCATAGCATTTACTCCATGCGCTTGGCAAAGAAGGGAGAATTGGTTACACATCATAAGGACAAGGCGATGTTGACCTTGATGAATATTGAAAGTGTAGTGGAAACGGACTTTGAGAAGGTTTCTCCTGACATGGATTTGGGTGCTATGGTAAAGGTGGTTTCCAAAGCCCGGCGGAATATGTTTCCGGTTGTGGATGCCCGGGGTATATTGTTGGGTATTGTGATATTGGATGATATTCGGAACATCATGTTTCGTCAGGAGTTGTACCATCGCTTTTATGTAGGGCGCTTTATGACTTCTCCACCAGCACGAATCAATATTGAAGATTCTATGGAGGTGGTCATGAAGAAGTTTGACGATACTCGTGCCTGGAACTTGCCGGTAGTGGACAGAGATGGTGTCTACAAAGGATTCCTTTCCAAATCCAGAATATTGAACTCGTATCGACAAATGTTAGTGGACTTTTCAGAAGATTAAAGTAGTACTATGGATAAGAAAGATTTGAGAATCGTATATATGGGCACTCCCGAATTTGCCGTGGAAAGTTTGAAACGCTTGGTAGAAGGGGGATACAATGTCGTGGGGGTTATCACGATGCCCGATAAGCCCATGGGCCGTCATGGAAGTGTGCTTCAACCTAGCCCGGTGAAGGAATATGCGGTGTCACAAGGTTTGAAGATTCTTCAGCCGGAAAAGTTGAAAGATGAAGTGTTCCTGGAAGAACTTCGTGCTTTGAAGGCTGATTTGCAGATTGTGGTAGCTTTCCGAATGTTGCCTGAAGTTGTATGGGCCATGCCTCCTATGGGAACTTTCAATCTGCATGCAGCTTTGTTGCCACAATATAGAGGTGCGGCACCGATTAACTGGGCAGTTATCAATGGCGACAAGGAGACGGGTATCACTACTTTCTTCCTTCAGCATGAAATCGATACAGGAGATATCATACAGCAGGTACGTGTGCCGATAGAGGATACTGACAATGTGGGTATTGTTTATGACAAACTGATGATGCTGGGCGGTGATTTGGTACTTGAAACGGTAGATGCCATTCTTGCGGGTACCATCCGCCCGATTCCGCAAGAGGAATTGATACAACCCGAAACGGAACTTCGTCCGGCTCCCAAAATATTTAAGGAGACTTGCCGTATCGATTGGAATTCCAACGTAAAGAAAGTGTATGACTTCGTGCGAGGGCTCTCTCCTTATCCGGCAGCATGGACGGAATTGGTGTTGCCCGATGGCAATCGTCAGGTCATCAAGGTATACGAAACGGAGAAGGTGGTAAAGGAACACACCCATCCAACGGGTTATATTGATACCGATGGTAAGAATTATTTTCGGGTAGCTGTAAAGGACGGGTATGTGAACTTTCGGACCTTGCAGCTGGCGGGTAAAAAACGGATGGATGTCGGCGATTTCTTGCGTGGTTACAGGCATGTGGAAGGAAGCCTCGTTGAATGACATTTAAGATAAAAAAGACTGCATCTGAAAAAATATTTCAGTTTTGGATGCAGTCTTTTTGTTTTTTCTCATTTATATATCAGAAAGAACAGGTACGATGATTGAAACGGAACTGATAGAACGTTGCGGAAAAGGCGATAACCTTGCCCGTCAGCAATTGTATGAGCGATATGCCGGACAATTGTTGGCTGTCTGTGTCCGTTATGTAGGCGACCGGGAAGCGGCTAAAGACATCTTGCATGATTCTTTCTTGAAAATTTTCCGTTCTATCAATGGCTTTACTTATCAAGGTGAAGGCTCTTTGAAGGCATGGTTGGTACGCATTGCGGTCAATGAAGCCTTGGGATATCTGAGGACTCAATCCGCAATGAAGGAAAGCGATGTCATCCTGGAGGAGATTCCCGATCTGGAAGGCACTTCTGATGATTCGTTGGAGGATATTCCGCCATCGGTATTGATGCGTTTCATCCAAGAACTCTCTCAGGGATACAGGACGGTGTTCAACTTGTATGTCTTTGAGGAGAAGACACATGGGGAAATAGCTCAATTGCTGGGTATTACCCACCATGCTTCCTCTTCTCAGTTGGCAAGGGCGAGAGCCATATTGAAAAAGAAAATTAATGAATATATAAGGTTAGGGAATAATGAAGCAGGAAGATAAGTGGATGAAGAATTTTCGGGAACGGATGAAAGACTATTCGGAATCGTTGCCCGATGACCTTTGGCAAGAAATCCAACAGGATTTGCAGGCTGAAGAAATAAAAGTTATACCCTTTTGGAAACGCTGGCAAATGGCGGCTGCTGTTTCATTAGTGCTGGTTGTTTCTTCTTTGAGCGTTTGGTTCTGGACTTCATCTCCAGTAAACGAAACGAGGAAGTATGTCGTTGAAACAGAGCAGGCTTTGAAACCTCATCAGGAGGAAGAGATTGCTCAGACGGTAGAGGAAATCGTAAAGAAACAGGAACCGGTTGTAACGGAAATAATTAAAAAACGAAAAGCCAATGAGGTTGTTGCTCCAAAGGAGGTAATTGAAGATGCCTACGAAGAAAATCTGTCTGAAACGATAGAAAAGGAAGACTCCGAAACTATTGTGAAGGATAGTGCACAAGATTCGAAAGAGGAAGTGAAAGGAACGAAGGTCAAGGAAACTCCGGCGCGTCAAAACTATCCAGCCAAGCCCTCTCAAGGCCTTATGGCTAAAAAGGGAAAGAAACGGGATGCTTCCTGGTCGGTAGGATTGTCGGCAGGAAATCTGATGGCTTCGGCAAAAGGAGGGGAAAGCGATAGAATGATGGGAAGTTCACCACCTCTTCCTGTTAAGCCAAACTATTATTTGGAATTCATGGATCCCATTGCAGATGAATATGCCTCAAATAGTGATGAGGAAGTGCTGCCGGCCAGAAGTGGGGAGTTGTTTAGAACAAAGACGGCTGATTACAAGCATCGTGCTCCGGTGGCTCTTGGCTTGTCCGTCCGTTGGAGCATGAATGACGATTGGGCATTGGAAAGTGGGCTGACTTATACCCGTCTCGTTTCGGATGTAAATGTCGGTTATAGCAAAGGGGAACAGAAACTTCATTATGTGGGTGTGCCCTTGAAAGTGAACCGTCGCCTTTGGAACAACCGATGGCTGGAAGTGTATGGAAGCGCTGGAGGTATGTTGGAAAAATGTATATCCGGTAGTCAGAAACTGGCGCAAAAAGTTTCAAAAGCCATCTCTATAGAAGAAGAGACGGACTTGAAAGTACATGAGCTTCAAGCCTCATTGAATGCTGCATTAGGGGTGCAACTGAAACTGAACGACCGGGTTGGTATCTATGCAGAACCGAGTGTAGTCTATTATTTTGAGGATGGTAGCGGGGTGGAGACTATCCGTAAGGAACGTCCGCTCAATCTCAATATCCAGGTAGGGCTTCGGTTTACTTTCCAGAAATAAATAGATGCCAAAAACATCCTTCAAAAGAATCAGTGATGCTTAATATGCTGATTCACAATGTCAATTCCTGACTTTTTTGGCTGATTTTTACCTTTCAGAAAAATCAGGAACTGGTGATGGTAAAGTGTCGTTTTATTGACCGCAAAACATAGAGTTATTGACCGTAAAACGTTGAGTTGTTTATCGTAAAGCGTCAAGATGTCTTTGGTAAATGGAGGATGCTTGCCTCTCCTCGTCCTTGTATGACCTCCTGACTTTTTCAGATTCGATGATTCAGCGCAAAAAGTCAGGAATTGCTATTGTGAATCAATCGATTAAGAGGTCCTGACATTTCTGAAGGATGTTTTTGCAAACTTTTTTTTTAGGAATAAAAAACAATCCCTATCTTTGTCATTAGATAAAGAATATGGATTATGAAAAAAACACTTGTATCTCCGTCATTGTTGTCGGCTAATTTCGCCAATCTTCAAGCCGACTTGAATATCATCAATCAGAGTGAAGCCGATTGGCTGCATATTGATATCATGGATGGGGTGTTTGTTCCGAATATCTCTTTCGGTTTCCCTGTGTTGGAATATGTCGCCCAGCTTTCGAAGAAGCCTTTGGATGTGCATCTGATGATTGTACAACCTGAAAAGTTCGTGAACGAAGTGAAGGCTTTGGGTGCAATGATGATGAATGTGCATTACGAAGCATGTCCTCATCTGCATCGCGTGGTGCAACAAATCAAGGATGCAGGCATGAAGGCGGCGGTGACGTTGAATCCCGCCACTCCCGTCGCATTGCTTGAAGATATCATTCAAGACATCGACATGGTGTTGCTGATGAGTGTGAATCCAGGTTTTGGCGGACAGAAGTTCATTCCTCATACGTTGGATAAAATTAAGGAACTCCGTGCTTTGATAGAACGCACCGGTTCACAGGCATTGATAGAAGTGGACGGTGGTGTGAATCTGGAAACGGGAAAGCTGCTGGTGGATGCCGGTGCGGATGTGCTCGTTGCGGGCAGTGCGGTATTCAAGGCTCCTGATATGGCGGATATGATCCATCAACTGAAGAACTTGTAAGAATGGGTGCTAAGGCTCGTTTCTTGACACCTTATCCCATACTCCGGCTGACAATTCCTATGGCAGCCGGTATTTTTTTTACCGGAAGTTTGCCTTTTTTAGGGTCGTTGGAAATACTCATGGCCATCATTTTGGTCCTCTTGCTGGGGATGCTTTGGCTGACTGGCTCGAAGTCCTATACTTGTCGTTGGTTGTATGGAGTCTGTACCTTTCTGCTGTTCTTTTTGGTGGGTTGCTTCCGCATGCAACAACGATGGGAGCAGGTGAAGCCTGAATGGCCGGAAACCAAACAAATGTATTCAGCTACGGTGCAGGATTTTCCGGTAGAGAAAACCAAAAGCTATCTGTGCCGGGTGAAGGTCGGCCATCAGGATGTGTTTTTGTATTTGGCTAAAGACAGCTTGTCGAAGGGGCTTTCGGCGGGCGACCGCTTGCTTCTTTATACCCGTATCCAACCGCCTGCAAATTTGGATGGCCATTCAGACTTTGACTATGCCTCTTATCTGTTGATGAAAGGAGTTAGTGGCACTGCGTACGTTCCCTCCGACGGTTGGTCTAAGGAGAGAGTGTCTTTAGTACCCAACTTGAAACAACGGGCGCTTTCCGTTCGGAATAGAATCGTCTCCTGGTATCGGGAGTGGGGAATTGGCGAAGAGCAACTTCCGGTTCTTTCTGCGTTGACGGTAGGGTATAAAGCCGATTTGGATGATGAGTTGCTTGACGCTTACTCGGCAGCCGGCATCTCTCATGTGTTGGCCTTGTCGGGCATGCATATCGGTTTCCTTTGGTTGTTGTTGTCAGTCCTTTTGAAACCGCTGAACGGCAGATTGGGTTGGAGGATAGTCAGATGGATGATATC
>JAFVTL010000033.1 GCA_017503235.1 Bacteroidaceae bacterium
AACGTTTATTGATTTTGATTTTTCTTGGTGTGCTTCAGTAATCTAATCAACTGTATATTATATATTTATATGTATATAAATTATATATATAATTAAAAATAAAAAAAAGAAGAGCCCCATAGGGTTGCACCTATAGAGAAAGAAAAACACCAGAAAAACAGCAGATACGAAACGCCGAGTTGCAGGTTGCAAGTTGCGCTTTTGAACAATAAGGAATAGACAAGAATTGGATTATTCCACCAAAAACCATACTTTTGCAGACATAATAATCAAGATAGAATGTTCCATCCGTTCACCCAAGACATACACTCCTATTTGCCCGTCGGAAAATTCAACAATCCGTTTCACTACCAACCTCATCCGCTATGCATCATGGCGAGTGAAGCCGTACAAGCATACCTCAAAAGCCGTGCTGATTGGGAAAAAGAATGGCAAAGCGGCAAGATGTTCGGAGTGTTGGTAGTGGAGACTCCTGAAGGGGAAACAGGTTTTCTTGCCGCATTTTCCGGCATTCTGGCGGGAAACTATCTGCACGACTATTTTGTACCGCCCATCTACAATCTGCAACAACCCGACGGATTCTTCAAGGCGGAAGAAGAGGAAATATCCAAAATCAACAACTCAATACGCGAATTGGAGTCATCAGCCACCTACTTGAGCAAGCTTTCAAAATTGAACGACTTGAAGCGGGAATCCGATGAAGCCTTGGCAAACTTCAAGCAAGCCATGAAGGAAGCCAAGAAAAATAGAGACCTGATACGTGCGGAAAAGACCTTGACGCCCGAAGAAGAGGCGGCGCTAATCAAAGAGAGCCAATATCAGAAAGCGGAATTCAAGCGGCTCGCCAACCAATGGGAGAAGCGTTTGCACGAGCAGGGAATGGAGATTGGGCATCTGAACCAACAACTTGAAGCATGGAAAGAGGAACGTAAAAAGCGTTCGGCCGAGCTGCAGAAAAGACTATTCAAACAATTCCGTCTGCTTAACGCCAGAGGTGAAATTCGGGATGTGCATGAAATCTTCTCCTCCACTCCACAAGCGATTCCCCCTGCCGGCACCGGTGAATGTGCTGCACCCAAATTGCTGCAATATGCCTACCTTCATCAATTCCGTCCTTTGGCCATCGCCGAATTCTGGTGGGGCAATTCGCCGGCAACCTCCATCAGACACCAAGGGCACTACTACCCATCCTGCAAAAGCAAATGCAAGCCCATCTTGACACACATGTTGGAAGGACTTGACGTCGAAGGCGAAGAGACATCTTTCAGCCAAACGGCTTCCAAACAGTTGGAAATCGTCTACGAAGACGAATACCTCTTGATAGTAAACAAACCATCGGGAATGCTTTCCGTACCGGGAAAATCCAACGCTTTATCCGTTTTCGACATTATAAGCGCCCGATATCCAAAAGCCACCGGACCTTTGATTGTACACCGCCTCGACATGGACACATCCGGTTTGTTGATAATCGCCAAGACAAAAGAAGTACACAACCGGCTACAACAACAATTCGAAAGTCGGAGTGTCAAAAAACGCTACGTTGCCTTGCTACATGGAAGGCCTTCCGAACGAATAAGCACCAAAGGTTTCATCAAGCTTCCCCTACGGCCTGATTATGAAAACCGACCCTATCAACTGGTGGATATGACCAACGGGAAACCATCCGTCACCCGATATGAGATACTGGAAACAAAAACGTACTGCTTTGCCAATGGAGATAAAGGCGTCTGTACAAGAATCGCGTTTTATCCATTGACCGGACGTACACACCAACTTCGTGTACATGCTGCCCATTCCTTGGGATTGGGCACTCCCATTATCGGAGACCCACTCTATGGAGTCCCCGACAAAAGGCTATATCTACATGCTGAATACCTTGAATTCAGACATCCCTTGACAGGGAAAATTATCAAAGCTGAGGTTACCGCTCCTTTCTAATCAAAGAAGATTAAACAGGTAAGATCAAAACAAATTCAGAACCTACCCCCAAAGCGGAGCGGGCAATGACTTCACCTCCCAACAGCTCTGCCAAGTTCTTACAGATACAGAGTCCAAGGCCGGTTCCTTGCTTGGATGACTTGACTTTTTCAAAACGGTCAAAAACCTTCGGCAAGTCAGCCGCCGAAATTCCGCATCCAGTATCCTTCACATAAATGCGAATATGGTCTTCACCCACCTCCTGCATCCCCAAGATGATTTCACCCTGTTCGGTAAACTTAACGGCGTTCGAAAGGAAGTTCAATACGATCTGAGTCAATCGCTTCACATCCGAAACAATGTATTTTGTCTGCGGACAATCCACCTTCAGTTGTACACCTGTATTCAACTTAGGCACCATACTCCTACCTAAATGGCGAAGCAAACTACAAAGTTCCATTTCTTCAAACACGACCTCCGTTTTGCCAGCCTCAATACGCGAAAGGTCCAAAATGTCATTGATCAAATCAAGCAGATGTTCGCTATTCTTCTGAATGACTTTTGCAAATTCCTTACGGTCCTCTTCATCATAGTCAGGAGATACCATATATTCAGAAAAACCTACAATCGCATTAAGCGGAGAACGGATTTCATGACTGATATTAGCAAGAAATTCGGACTTCAACCTATCCGATTCTTCAGCCTTCATACGGGCTTCAAGCAACTCCTTCTCCCGTTCTACACGTCGGCAAATGTCCTGAATAAGGACCAATACGTTTTCTGAATCCCATGGAGTAAAACGGGCTTCATAATGAAACACGCCCTTCTCACCAAAATCCACAGAATACTCCAACATACGCAATTGTCCGTCGCGCAAACAGCCCTTAATGTTCTTTATAAACATTTCAGAGACTTCAGGCGAGTAAATAATTCGCCCACTTTTACCAATCAATTGGTCACGAGTGTGAAACAAAACCACTTGTTCCGACTTCATGACATCGGTGAATATGAAATCTTCATTAAAGACAAAAATGAATTCCGGCAAAGCACGGATAATCTTTTTGACCATTTCATTTTGAATGTATTCCATGCTCAATCAATTGTTTTTAAGTAATAGATATCAAGGTTTAACTAAGTTACACTACAAACTTAGAAATTATATTCATAACAAAAAAGTATTTCTTCAAATAAACTTTGTATTTGAAATGTTAATTACCATCTTTGCATACAAGTTATGTTAACCCAATCAGAAAAAAGTATTACCTTTGCAACCGGAAAGTGCTTACTTTAAGCAACTAAAATCAACATTTTATATGAAGAATATCGTCATCACCGGCGGTGCCGGATTCATCGGAAGCCATGTAGTGCGTCTGTTTGTAAACAAATATCCCGAGTACAACATCATCTGTATGGACAAGTTGACCTATGCCGGAAACTTGGCAAACTTGAAGGATATTGAAGACAAACCGAACTACAAGTTCGTAAAGATGGACATCTGCGACTTCGAAGCCTTTTATCAATTGATGCAGGATGAAAAGGTCGATGGAATCATCCATCTAGCAGCCGAAAGTCATGTAGACAGAAGCATCAAGGACCCGTTTACCTTTGCTCAAACCAACGTAATGGGTACATTGGCTTTGCTTCAAGCCGCCAAGTTGTATTGGGAATCATTACCTGAAAAATATGAAGGCAAACGCTTCTACCACATTTCAACCGATGAAGTATATGGTGCATTGGAACTGACTCACCCTGAAGGTGTTGAGCCTCCGTTCACAACAACCGCCTCTTCAAGCGAGCATCATTTGGCCTACGGAAAGGATTTCTTCTACGAAGACACCAAATACAATCCACATTCACCCTATTCAGCAGCCAAAGCAAGTAGTGACCACTTTGTGCGTGCTTATCACGACACATATGGCATGCCGACCATCGTGACCAACTGTTCCAACAACTACGGCCCTTATCAGTTCCCTGAAAAACTGATTCCGTTGTTCATCAACAACATCCGTCATCGCAAGCCGTTGCCGGTGTACGGAAAGGGAGAAAACGTACGCGACTGGCTTTATGTGGAAGACCACGCCCGTGCCATCGACCTTATTTTTCATGAAGGAAAGATAGCGGAAACGTACAACATCGGAGGTTTCAACGAATGGAAGAACATCGACCTTATTAAAGTGATGATCAAGACCGTTGACCGTATTTTGGGCAATCCGGAAGGTTCATCGTTGGATTTGATAACCTACGTCACCGACCGTGCCGGCCACGATCTCCGTTATGCCATCGACTCTACCAAACTTCAGAAGGAACTCGGTTGGGAACCAAGCCTGCAATTCGAAGAAGGCATCGAAAAGACCGTACGTTGGTATTTGGACAACCAGGAATGGATGGACAATGTTACTTCCGGCGACTATCAGAAGTATTACGAAAACATGTATAGCGGAAGATAAAAAGGAAATAAAAATTTAAAAACTATAAAGGTGCGTTTAAATACGCACCTTTTTTTATATAAGAATCGGAAAGTCAAAGATTTTATATATCTTTGCAAGATAATAATAATGCAAATAATAAAAACAACCATTTATACAACTATGTTTAAGAAATCATTGATTTTTTGCTGCATGCTGTTATGCCTTTCAGCTAACACTTGGTCACAAGGTAGCGGAATGAGTGACAAGCAAGTAATGGAGTATGTAGAGACTGGCATGAAACAAGGTAAAAGCCAGCAACAGATTGCCACCGAATTGGCACGTAGAGGAGTTACTCGTGAACAAGCCGAACGCGTAAAGAAACTTTATGAGCAGAGCCAAAAGAATGGTAAAGGACTTACAAATGACAAAGGAAACAGCCGAACACGCACAAAGAATAATGAAGATTTAGCATCCGATAAAGAATACATCGGAAGTGAATTCAATTTCGACACTGAGAATCAATTAGGTACATCCAAAAGCAAAGTCTACAAATACATCACCACTCAAGAATTAGACTTTTCAGAAAAGGATTCCTTCAGTTTTACGTTAGACAAAAATGGCAATCTGGTATCCGAAGATATTACCATCTTCAAAGAAGAACTATCTGAAGAACAAGTCTTCGGACGTAATATATTCAACAGCAACAACCTCACTTTTGAGCCAAGTAACAATCTTCCGACTCCTGCCAACTATCGCTTGGGAGCAGGTGATGAAGTCATTATCGACATTTGGGGAGCCAATCAAGTTACCATCCAAGAAACAATTTCTCCAGATGGAAATATCAGTATTGATAGATTAGGACTGATTTATTTAAGCGGAAAAACCGTTAATCAGGCTACCAGCTATTTAAAAAAGGAACTGAATAAAATTTATGCAGGTTTAGACGATGAAGACCCTTCCTCACTGATTAAAGTATCATTAGGAAACACACGAACCATACAAGTCAATGTAATGGGTGAAGTTTACCAACCTGGCACCTATGCCCTATCAGCTTTTTCTACCGTATTCCATGCACTTTATAGTGCCGGAGGAGTCAGTGACATCGGTAGTTTAAGAAATGTTCAAGTGGCCAGAAATGGCAAGAAGATTGCCGAAGTGGATGTATACGACTTCATCATGCATGGGAAGACAAAAGATGACATCAAATTACAAGAAGGCGACGTTATCATTGTTCCTCCATACGAAGCATTGGTAAAGATTGAAGGCAACGTCAAACGCCCTATGAAGTATGAAATGAAAAACGACGAGACAGTTGCTACATTACTGAAATATGCAGGTAATTTTTCCAGTGATGCCTATACACGTTCCATTAAAATTATTAGACAAAACGGTAAAGAATATCAGGTGTTTACCGTTGACGATATCGACTATTCCGTATTCAAAATAAAAGACGGGGATATTCTGACAGCAGAAGCTATATTGAATCGTTTTGAAAATAAGTTGGAAATAAAAGGTGCTGTTTATCGCCCCGGAATTTACCAATATGGCGGAAGTCTCAACACCGTGAAACAGTTAATAGAAAAAGCCGATGGAGTTATGGCGGACGCATTCCTTGGACGTGCCGTTCTTCAACGCCAGCGCGAAGATTTAACAAGAGAAATCATTCAAGTCGACCTTAAAGCCATACTTGGAGGCACCAAACCAGATATTTCACTGCAACGTAATGACGTATTGTATATCCCTAGCATTCATGATTTGCAAGATTTGGGTAACATAGAAGTATTTGGAGAAGTTGCACGCCCAGGAAAATACATTTATGCGGACAACATGACTTTGGAAGACTTGATTATCCAAGCTGGTGGCCTGTTGGAATCTGCTTCTACAGTTAAAGTGGATGTATCACGTCGCATTAAGAATAATAAAAGTACAGAATCTGTATCAACTATTGGCCAAATGTTCTCCTTTGCTTTAAAGGACGGATTCATCATTGATGGTGAAGCTGGATTTGTATTGGAACCATATGACCAAGTATATGTACGCCGAAGCCCTGGATACCAAGAACAAGTTAACGTCAGTGTGGAAGGTGAAATATTGTACGAAGGAACCTATGCCCTCACCAACAAAAGTGAGCGCTTGAGTGATTTGGTATTGAAAGCAGGGAAAGTCACCCCTTACGCATATGTAAGAGGAGCAAAGTTGATGAGAAAGGCTAACGAAGAGGAAATTGAGAGAATGAGAGATGTAGTTGAAATGATGCAACGTGAAATGGGAGGAGCAAGCATGGACTCCTTAAAATTGGAAGACATCAAGACTGAATACTCTGTAGGTATCGATTTGGAAGCTGCCATCAATAACCCAGGAGGTGATGCGGACATTGTATTACGTGAAGGCGACAAACTGATTATACCTGAAATGGTAAACACCGTAAAAATCAATGGTGCTGTAATGATGCCAAATACTGTTGCATACAACAAAAAAATGTCTGTAAAGGATTACATCAGCCAAGCAGGGGGGTACTCTAATGGGGCACGAAAGACTAAAGCGTTTATCATTTACATGAACGGACAAGTAGCAGAAGTAAAACGCAGCAACAAAAGCGTCGTAGAACCAGGCTGTGAAATCATCGTACCAGTCAAAGATAAGACTAAAGCAGAGAAATGGAATATTCAAACCATCTTGGGCATAGCATCATCTCTCGGATCATTAGGTTTGACAGCAGCCTCAGTTGCTAATATTTTAAAATAACAAGTTATGGCAGAAGATAATAAATATAACAATTTTCAAGAAGAGGAAGAGCTGGAAATTGACTTGATGGAATATGCCCGCAAGCTATGGGCATCACGCAAGTTATTGTTAAAAGTTGCTGGAATTGCCGCAATTGTGGGAGTAATCATTGCATTGGGAACACCTAAAACATATACAGCCAATGTCACACTTGCACCTGAATCAGGAAAATCAGGAGGCGGAGGTTTATATGGTATTGCTTCTATGCTTGGAGTAGGTGGCCTCAGTATGAGTTCTGACGCTGATGCATTCAATGTTACTTTGTATCCAGATGTAGTTTCATCGACTCCATTCATCATCGATTTGTTGGATACAAAAGTAAAACAATTAGAAAGTGAAAATGACACTACATTGGCTGGATACCTTAAAGAAGGAACAAGCAGTTCGCTAATCGGAACAATTGTTTCACTACCATTTAAAGCTATAGGGGCTGTTATGTCAATATTTTCTTCAAACGATGACGAAGAAGACAACAATCGAGGCATCAATCCATTCCAATTAACAAAAGAACAAGACAAAATCGTTAATGGGCTTCGTAAATTGGTTGTAGCCAATGTTGATAAAAAAACTGGCGTTACAAGCATTTCTGTTACAATGCAAGATCCACTTGTTTGCGCCATTGTTGCAGATACAGTTGTTACGAAATTGCAGGAATTTATTACTGGATATCGAGTAAACAAGGCTCAAGAAGACTGCAAATATTGGGAACAATTACATGAAGAACGTAAAAATGACTATTACGAAAAGCAACAGAACTATGCACGTTATACAGATGGGAATCAAGGTATAAGCCGTGAAAGCGTGAAAATAGAGCAAGCACGTCTGGAAAACGAAATGAATCTTGCCTATCAAGTATATTCACAAGTAGCCACACAGCTTCAAATGGCACGCGCTAAAGTACAAGAAGCTAAACCGGTATTTGCTGTGGTAGAACCTGCGACTGTTCCTTTAAAGCCATCGGGAACAAGCCGTAAGATGATTCTAATCGGTATTGTATTTTTGGCTGTGGCAGGAGCTTCTGCATGGATTTTGTTCGGACAAGATTTGTGGAAAAATCTGAAGGAAGGGCTTAAAGAAGAAAAAACAATTGAAAAGAAAGAGGAAGACTAAAATTTTGAAATGAAAAAAGTAGCACTGATAACCGGTATAACAGGTCAAGATGGTTCTTTTTTAGCGGAATTCTTGATTGAGAAAGGATATGAAGTACATGGTATTCTCCGTCGATCATCTTCTTTCAATACATCACGTATAGAACATCTATATTTAGATGAATGGGTACGCGACATGAAAAAAAGCCGTCTTGTCAATCTCCACTGGGGAGATATGACTGATAGCAGTTCGTTGATTCGAATTATCAGTAGCATACGTCCGACAGAAATCTATAACCTTGCTGCCCAAAGCCATGTAAAGGTCAGTTTTGATGTACCAGAGTATACAGCAGAAGCAGATGCAGTAGGAACACTTCGTCTATTGGAAGCCGTACGGATATGCGGACTTGAAAAGACATGCCGAATCTACCAAGCTTCTACATCTGAATTATTCGGAAAAGTACAAGAGGTTCCTCAAAAAGAAACAACACCCTTCTATCCGCGTTCCCCTTATGGTGTTGCAAAACAATATGGTTTCTGGATTACCAAAAACTATCGTGAAAGTTATGGTATGTTTGCCGTAAATGGTATTCTTTTCAACCATGAAAGTGAACGACGCGGGGAGACATTTGTCACACGCAAAATTACATTGGCTGCAGCACGTATTGCTCAAGGTCATCAAGACAAACTATACTTAGGAAATTTGGATTCCCTTCGCGATTGGGGATATGCCAAAGACTATGTAGAGTGTATGTGGCTGATTCTTCAACATGACACACCGGAAGACTTTGTTATAGCGACAGGAGAATATCATACCGTAAGAGAATTTGCCACCCTCGCCTTCAAAGAAGTAGGTATCGAGTTATCTTGGGAAGGTCAAGGCGTTGACGAAAAAGGAATTGATGTTGCTACAGGTAAAGTGTTAGTAGAAGTAGATCCCAAGTATTTCCGTCCATGTGAAGTAGACCAATTGTTAGGTGATCCAACAAAAGCAAAGACATTGCTTGGCTGGAACCCTCAAAAGACTTCATTTGAAGAATTGGTTAAGATTATGGTAAAACATGATATGCGCTTCGTAAAAAAACTACACTTAAAGGCACAATTGGATAAAGAATAAACCATGCTGAAAGATGCAAAAATTTATGTAGCCGGTCACAAAGGTATGGTGGGTTCTGCCATCGTCCGTGAATTGCAACGCCAAGGATACCTTCAAATCATTACACGTACCCACGCAGAACTTGACCTTTGTAGACAAGAAGAAGTAGAACAGTTCTTCGCTGTAGAAAGGCCTGAATATGTATTCCTTGCAGCAGCAAAGGTTGGTGGAATTGTAGCTAATCAAAGTGCATTGGCGGACTTCATGTATGACAACATGATGTTAGAAATGAATGTCATCCACGCAGCTTGGAAAAACGATTGCAAAAAACTGCTTTTCTTAGGTTCCAGTTGCATCTATCCACGAATGGCTCCACAACCGATGCCAGAAAGTTGCTTATTGACTGGTGAATTGGAAAAGACCAATGAAGCCTACGCATTAGCCAAGATATCCGGATTAAAATATTGCGAATACTTGAACAAGCAATATAATACGGATTTTATCAGCGTAATGCCGACAAATTTATATGGACCGAACGACAACTATCATCCGACACATAGCCATGTATTACCTGCCTTAATACGACGCTTTCACGAAGCAAAAGAACATGGTCTTTCCCATGTAACTTGCTGGGGCGATGGAAGTCCACTGCGTGAATTTCTCTATGTTGACGATTTGGCAAACTTATGTGTTTTCCTTATGAACCATTATAGTGGCAATGAAACCATAAATGCTGGTACAGGAAAAGAGCTAAGTATCAAAGAACTGACAGAATTAGTAGCAGAAATCATTGGTTATAAAGGTGAAATTCATTGGGACACAAGCAAGCCTAATGGCACACCAAGGAAATTATTGGATGTTAGCAAAGCAACAAAACTTGGGTGGAAATATCGAACTGAATTGAAAGAAGGTATACGTTTAGCTTATGAAGATTTTCTAAACAATCCAATGAGAGCAGAAAGATAAAGAGGATTCCGAAAGGAACCCTCTTTTCTCTTATTAATTGAATAACTTGATGCCTACGAAATAAGTTCGTGGTTGAGTTGGACCATAGAAATATCCCGAATCACGGAACACTCCCCTATCCAAGTCTTCTTGAAATGCATTGAAAATATTCTGAACACCACCGTTCAATTGAAGTTTGACATGTTCATTCAATACAAAAGTATAATTCAACTTTACATTAAAATCAAAGAAATCGGGCGTATGTACCATTTCATCCTTTACTATATATTGATAAGGTGAATCTGAAGGTATTTCATCAATCGGTGCAAAATGAGGCACATGCATACGTCCTGTATAGACTCCTGACAAGGAAAAATCGAAATTCTTAGAAGGTGCGGCTGTAAAAGTAAAGTAACCATAGTAATCGGGAGTTCGTGGCATATTACGTGTACCTTCCACAGAACTATCCTCACTCCAATAAGTCAACTCCTTATACCGACTCCGTTGAGCAGTAAAACCTACCTGCAACGAAGCATCACGTCCATGAGCAATTTTACCGTCAATGTTAATTCCATATACCTCTGCTCCACTTCCATTACGTCGTTCCTGAATCGCATTTCCACTATTGTCTGCACCTACATTCTGAAGATAAAACACATCGTTCAAAGAAGTATAGAAACCCTCAATCAACAAATTAGTCTGAAAATGTCCAATATTGGCAGTCCAGTCAATAGAGCCACTAAAGCTATTTGACTTCTCAGGTTTCAAGCCATCAGCCAATCTAATAAGAACTCCTTCACCACCTACTGCAGTAACGTGCAAGTCTTCATCATAGGCTTGTGGAGCACGGAAACCAGTCGACCAAGTCAAACGTGCCTGTAATTTATCACTTGGTTTATAAAGCATATTTACACGAGGACTAAAAATCGGATTATCTATCAGATTATGGTCATCCAAGCGGAAACCAGCCAAAAGACTGAATTTATCCATCTTCCATTCATTTTGAACAAAGGCACTGGCAATACGCACCTCTTGCCTCAAATCGCGATTATAACCAGTCATCACATCATGTAAGTCGTCATTCTGGTATTCCAGGCCAGCCGTAAATTGAGCAGGAGCAAAAAGAACCTTTTTGAAATTCCCTGCATACATAGCGCCAGCTACCCAAGTCATGTCTTTTGTCTTACCATAAGCATTCATATCCTGTTGGGCGCCATAATAACTATTGCGATCTACATGTTGTGCAGAAGCGAAGAATGAAATCTTGTGTTCATAATCCTTCCAAAACAAGTCATAGTTCAAGCCTCCACTATTGATGACATGTTTGGTCTGTTCGGTAATATCCGTTTCGAACGGTTCGTAATCAAATTTATTTCCACCACGACGAAATTCATTGGTTGTATGATATTCAATGCTCAAACGACTGGATTTCATGGGTCGATAATAAGCACGCAAACCGAATGTATTCATATTCAACTTGCCAAGTTCCGAAAAGCCATCGTCGTCAGCATCATAAGGATTACGATTTCGATAAGATTGATAAACGGCTATCCCATAAACATTGTCTTTTGACACCAAAGAGGCATTGGCACCCATGTACTGTTCCCATACTTTTCCGTTCATATTTGACATGGTTGAGGATACTTGGAAAGAATCATTAACCGGATCTTTTGTAATGATATTAATGGTACCTCCTACCGCATTAGCACCAAACAAGGCAGAACCGCCTCCACGAACAACTTCAACACGATCTATCATATTTACCGGTATCTGTTCAAGGCCATACACCCCTGAAAGCGCACTGATAACCGGACGACTGTTTATCAAGATTTGTGAATAAGGTCCTTCCAAACCATTGATTCGTACTTGAGGAAAACCACAATTCTGACAATTGTTCTCTACGCGCAAGCCCGACTGGAAATTAAGAGCCTTAGCCAAATCCGTCGAATTGACCGATTCAAACAGCTTTACCCCCATTACATTCACTACAACGGGAGCTACTTTACGGCTTACTTCATTACGATTAGCTGATACAACCACTTCATCAGTCATAATTCCCTCCTCTACCATCGCGAAATGAATGTCGACAGCAAACTCTTTGCTGACCGTAACCTTCTTTTCCTGCGTTCCATAGCCTAACAATTGAGCGCGCAACGTATATACCCCTTCGGGGATGTCAGTGAAAATAAAATCACCGTTTTCATCGGATACGGTACCTCTACCAGTTTCTACAATCAAAATAGTAGCATAGGGCAGACTGTTTTCCGTTCCCTTTTCTATGACATGCCCCGCAATCGTGTTACCCTCCCTTACCGGTTTAACGTCACCGGCATACAATGATAATGTTGCGCTCAAACACATGAGCACAAACATTATTGAAATATTTTTCATATGTTTGTTTGATAAAAAATGTCCAATACTAAATCATAATCTCTCCAGATTCTATAAATTCAGCATTGCACAGGAGGGGCACGCAAACGAATTTGTGGTGCATCGCATTCACAAATAAAAGATACTTCACCATTGATTTCATACTCACAAACAACATCCCAATGTACAAAATCCAACAAATAGGAACAAGGCTCAACCCCGACAAAATTCGCCGTTTGGGCAATGGTCAGAATCTGAGCTTCTGTATGAGTATGGTCTTGATCTTGATTAGGATGAGAATGGATTATCATGACACCATTGACATAGTGCACATGCGAAAACATGGTCACACTTGCCTGATATGCCAAGAACAAGGTCAACAGGAATATAGGGAAAAACTTATACCTTTTAATATCCATTATCAAACCATCCTTTAATAATCGGATGCAAAAATAATATTTTTGAAATACTGAGACAATACCTAAACTTAGGTATTTGATTACAAAGGATGAGTAAAGACAAAGCGGGCACCTTGTGTATATGTGGTGTCTATCCATATCTTGCCGCCCAATTTTTCAACTATCAGGCGAGTTATGGAAAGTCCTAATCCAGTTCCTTGAACGTATTCATCCAGCTTTTCAAAACGCTCAAATACCTTTTCCGCTTTTTCTTTAGGAATACCACAACCCGTATCCGTCACTGAGAAGATTATCATATTTTCCTCCTTGTCCACCTTCATTCCTATTCGTATACTTCCTTCACGAGTAAATTTGGCCGCATTCGTTAACAAGTTCATAAAAACTTGTTTCAGACGTTGAGCATCCGTTCTTACGACATAGGCTTCTTCGGTTATATCAAGTTCAAAAGCCGCTTTGGTACGATTGGATTGCTCAACTACCAATAACGATTCTCGAGCTACACTCACAACATCGTAATTCTGGTATACCATCTTAAGATGTCCGGATTCAATACGTGAAATATCCAGAATATCGTTGATAAGCATCAACAAGGTGTCAGAATTCTTCTTGATGATTTCACAATAGCCCTTCTTCTCGTCTTCCGGGAATTCCCCACTAACCAATACATCCGAAAATCCTACAATAGCATTGAGAGGTGTACGAATTTCATGACTCATATTAGCCAAAAAAGAAGACTTCAGACGGTTGGCTTCCTCTGCTTTATCACGTGCTATCATCAATTGTCGTTGGGAAATAATCAAAGCATCACGAAGTTTTTTGATACTAAATGCATAGTATGAGATGCCCATAAGCCCTACGGACAAAACTAAAAAGACTACAAGCAATATGATGAACACCTTTTGATTGGTTTCATAAAAACTTGGAGTTTCATTAATCAATATCGCATTGTCAGGCCTTTTCAATTCATATAATGAAAATTCCTTCAACTTTTCTTCATCCAGGCGATAATGATTATCAAGATATTTAATCTGCACTTCATCCCGATAGCCACCATCCAAATAACGATATACCATTCCTGCAAGTTCTCCACCAATATTGTGATAATCTGGAAGATAGCCACCGATAGCCCAATTTCCAAGCCCTATGGTAGAAAGGGTAAATGCGGGTATTTGGGGATTGGCATCGTGAAACATATAAGTAGTATTGCCCACGTAATAGTTTTCGGTACGATCCACCCTCCAATAACCAATCAGTATACACGTATTGGGAGGCAAATTGCGGATATCTTCACTAATGGACATAAAGGGTTTCATCTTACCGTCCAACAATATCAATTTCAGGTCTGGATACTTACGGATTTCTTTCTTTACCAACGCCTGCATCGTTACACCGGTATATGAATTGTCGGAAAGAAAAGCAATATTACGTACTTCCGGATAATAACGGCGAATCAATTCAATATTCTTATCCACATCATAGTAGTTACAGATACTTCCAACGATGTTGTGATTCGGATAATCCTTAAAAGCATTGGTACTCATAGGTTTCCATAGATTCAACGGAATGGAATCCTTCGGAAAATCTACGGCATTGGCACTGACCTGAGCACTCATTACCGGTATACTCTTTACCCATTCGTCATCCATCGAAAGATAGGCAGCCCACACTTCTTGTCCAATAAGGATTATCATCACCGGTTTTTCATCGTGTTCCATATGCTTTTTAAGCACACTCCTCAAACGACTTTGCCAAGAGTAAAGTTCGGATAAATTCTGGCTGTTTATCGTTTCCACAACCACATAGTTACGTCCACCCATGATTGTGTATTGCTCGATAAAAGAAGTCAAATGCGGAGAAATAGACTGATTGTCCGGATTATAAGATGTAATCACCAATATCTTCTGCGAATTATCAGGCACAGGAGCTGCATATAAAAATGCAAACTGCATCAAACAGAAAAGTATCAGAAATAAGGATTTAAAAAAGTTACATCTATAAGCCATATTATACCCAGTAAAAGTTACTGTTTCCTAAATTATTATGCAAAGGTAATAAAAAAGAGTACATTACACAAGCGGTTTGCACATGTATTTTGTTACAAGCCAATATGAACCAACAAAAAAGTGGAAGAATGGCATTCATCGATTATTATAAAATACTTGGCATCAGCAAAGACGCCACGCAAGAAGACATCAAGAAGGCATACCGTAAACTGGCACGAAAATACCACCCTGACTTGAACAAGAACAATCCCAATGCACAAGAAAAGTTTCAGGAAATCAACGAAGCCAACGAAGTATTGAGCAATCCGGAAAAACGAAAAAGGTACGATGAATACGGAGAAAATTGGAAATATGCCGAAGAACTGGAAAAACAGAAGAAACGACAAACGAAAGAACAATCAGGAACAAGAGAAGGTACGTTCTGGTATTCGGACGATAACACCAGCGGTTTCTCCGACTTCTTTGAAGAACTTTTCGGAAACCGGTATCGAAATTACAATCGGGCTATGCGAGGAAAAGATTACGAAAGTGAATTGCACCTCACCCTACGCCAAGCAGCAGAAGAACAAAAGCAGATATTGAACTTAAACGGCAAAAACATCCGAATAACCATTCCAGCAGGAGTTGCCGATGGCCAAGTCATCAAGCTGCGAGGATATGGAGAGCCAGGTAAAGGCGATGCGCCTGACGGTGACTTGTACATCACCTTCCGAATCAAGGAAGACCCGACATTCAAGCGTATTGGAAATGACCTCTATACAACCACAACCATCGATTTGTACACCGCCGTATTAGGTGGAGAAATCATCCTTGACACATTGAACGGAAAAGTTAAGGTAAAAATCAAAGCAGGCACCCAAAACAACTCTAAAATAAGACTGAAAGAAAAGGGGTTTCCCATCTACAAACAAAGCGGGAAATACGGCGACCTCATCCTTTCCATTCAAATTGCCATACCCACACTCCTGACCGAACGACAAAAAGAGCTGTTCAAACAAATAAAAAATGCTTCAATAGAATAAGAATTGAAAAATTGCATTATTTTTGCACTTATTGAAAATACGACAATCGGGAGAACGTACAATTAAAACCTTAAATAATGCAAGACAAGATGTTCGGACATTTCGACGACGTGAACCGCGAATATGTCATCACCAATCCACAGACTCCTTGGCCATGGATCAACTATCTGGGCAACGAGGATTTCTTTTCACTCATCTCGAACACTGCCGGCGGCTACTCGTTCTACAAGGATGCCAAGTTCCGCCGTATTACCCGTTACCGCTATAACAATGTGCCCATGGACAATGGCGGGCGCTATTTCTATATCAACGACGGGGGTACCGTATGGTCGCCCGGATGGAAACCCTGCAAGACTCCGCTCGATTTCTACGAATGCCGCCACGGCATGAGCTATACCCGCATCACCGGTGCCAAGAACGGCATCCGGGCCAGCGTGCTCTTCTTTGTCCCATTAGGCACCTGGGCCGAAGTGCAGAAGCTCACCCTGACAAACCAAGGCACCGAGGCCAAAACCTTGAAGTTGTACTCGTTTGCCGAATGGTGCCTGTGGAATGCGGCCACCGATATGGAAAACTTCCAGCGCAACTTCTCCACCGGCGAGGTGGAGGTGGACGGTTCTACCATCTATCACAAGACCGAGTACAAGGAACGTCGCAACCACTATGCCTTCTATACCGTCAATGCCCCTATACAAGGATTTGACACCGACAGGGAGACCTTTATCGGGCTGTACAACGAGTTCCGCGACCCGCAACAGGTGATGCAGGGAACCATCGGAAACAGCATTGCTCACGGATGGAGCCCCATCGCCTCGCACTACATCGAAGTAACCCTGCAACCGGGCGAAAGCAAGGACTACATCTTCCTGCTGGGCTATGTGGAGAACGAACAGGACCAGAAGTTCGAGCCGGCCACACCGGGATTGCTGCATAGCGGCTCCTCGCCCATCGTGAACAAGACCAAGGCCAAGGCCATGATGCAACAGCTGGACACTACCGCGAAGGTGGATGCCGCCTTTGCCCAACTCAAGGCTTACTGGGACGGACTGCTGGACAGCTATGTGCTCACCAGTCCCGAAGAAAAGCTGGACCGCATGGTGAACATCTGGAACCAGTACCAGTGCATGATTACCTTCAACATGAGCCGCTCGGCATCGTTCTTCGAAAGCGGCATCGGCCGTGGCATGGGTTTCCGCGACTCCAACCAGGACCTCGTGGGCTTTGTACACCAGATACCGCACCGTGCCCGCCAGCGTATTATAGACATTGCATCCACCCAATTCCCCGACGGAGGTTGCTACCACCAGTACCAGCCGCTGACCAAGCGCGGTAACAACGACATCGGCGGCGGATTCAACGACGACCCCATGTGGCTCATCTTCGGCACCGTGGCCTACATCAAGGAAACTGGCGACTTCGGCATTCTGGACGAGGCCGTACCGTTCGACAATCAGGAAGGCTCGGAAGTGTCGCTCTTCGAGCACTTGCGCATCTCGTTCAACCACGTTGTCGAGAACCTGGGACCCCACATGCTCCCACTCATCGGCCGGGCCGACTGGAACGACTGCCTGAACCTGAACTGCTTCTCGTGGGACCCCAACGAATCCTTCCAGACCACCGAAAACAAGACCGAAGGCTCCCAGGCCGAATCGCTCATGATAGCCGGCCTGTTTGTGGTGTGCGGACGCGATTACGTGGAACTCTGCCAGCAACTGGGCCGCATGGACGAGGCTGCACGCGCACAGAAGTTCATCGACAACATGGTACAGGCCGTGAAAGAACACGGATGGGACGGCGAATGGTACCTCCGCGCCTACGATTACTTCGGCCGCAAGGTGGGCTCGAAGGAAAACGAGGAAGGCCAGATCTTCATCGAATCGCAAGGCTGGTGCACCATGGCAGGCATCGGCCTCGAAGAAGGCATGGTAGAGAAAGCCCTGCACTCCGTCAAGGAACGTCTGGATTGCGAACACGGCATTGTGCTCAACAACCCGGCATTCACGAAATACGTGGTAGAATACGGCGAAATCTCGTCCTACCCTGCCGGATATAAGGAAAATGCGGGCATCTTCTGCCACAACAACCCGTGGGTCATCATCGGCGAAACCGTTTTGGGACGCGGCGACTATGCGTGGGAGTACTTCCGCAAGATATGCCCCTCGTACACCGAGGAGAACAGCGCCCTGCACAAGGTAGAGCCCTACGTGTACTCGCAGATGATAGCCGGAAAGGATGCCGCACGCCCGGGCGAGGCCAAGAACAGTTGGCTCACCGGTACCGCCGCCTGGAACTGGTACGCCATCACGCAGTTCATCCTGGGCATCAAACCGGCCTACGACGGCCTCGAAATCAACCCCTGCATCTGCCCGGAATGGAAGGAATACCAGGTGAAGCGCAAGTTCCGCGGTGCGGAATACCTCATCACCGTCCTCAACCCCAACGGGGTATGCAAGGGCGTGAAGAGCATCGAGGTGGACGGACAGCCCATCGAAGGCTGCATCGTGAAGCACCAACCAGGAAGCCACCAGGTTATAGTAACCTTAGGATAACGACTGGCTGAATACAAAACATAGTTTTACACAGCACAAAGCGTTACTTTCTGCATCGGAAAGTAACGCTTTCTATTTTATCAACACACGGAAGGGTATTCAAGGTATTCAGTTTTCAGTATTCAGTTTTCAATTGTTTTATTGCAACTGTCAGCAAATCTACACCTTTATTAAATTGTATATATTTATTTAATTTTCTATTATATATATTATTATCTATAATTATATATATAATATAATTCATATTATATATATATAAATAAATATTACTATAATAATTATATAAACAGAAAAAATATTGATTCTATAACCCATGTACATGCATTTTCAATAAACTGAATACTGAATACTGAATACCTTGAATACCCTAAATATTGGGATATTTGAAAACTGAAAACTGAAAACCGAAAACCGGACAATGAAGGTACAATGGATACTAATGGTAAAAAAAGAACTATCGCTTATATCGTTTCTTTAATGAAAAGTCAAACCGGAGTCCTCCATTGGGACGATTCATCACAGTGATTGAGCCCTCGTGAAACTGTACGGCATGCTTGACAATAGCAAGCCCAAGACCTGTACCACCTTTTTGGCGGGAGCGGCCTTTGTCTACCCGATAAAAACGTTCAAAAAGACGAGGTAATTGTTTATCTTGAACCCCTTTACCGTCATCTTCGAATCGGATGCGGCACATTTCATCGTTATTCTCAAGTAAAGTTATATAGATGTTTTTCCCTTCTGAATAGGCAATGGCATTCTCTGTAAGATTGCGAAAGATGGAACCTATCAAGGACAGATTTCCTTCGACAACGACCTTTTCACTGAAATGAGTATGCAGTGTCAAACGTTCATCGTCGGGCATAACCTCCAGTTCCTTATCCACTTCATTGATTATATCGTTGATGACAACCGGTTCTTTGCTGATTAGAGCACTTCCATCCTCCATGCGTGTGATGAGCGAGACATCATTCAACAAGCGGCGAAGGCGTTCGTTGTGCATGTAACATCGTCCAATCAACTCCTGCCGTTTCTCGTCGCTCAGGCTGATACCTGAAAGCAAGGTTTCAAGACACACTTGAATGGAGGCGACTGGTGTCTTCAGTTCGTGGTTGATATTGTTGGTGAGCTGTCGTTTGAGGCGACTCTTCTCTTGCTCGGATTCATAACGATTGACACGCTCAATATCTTTACCGAGTTTCCGAGTGGTAAAATAGGCCAGGATACTCATTACGAGAGTGATTGAAATCATTATAATAAGGAATGTCCAGTCGGCTTCAAGCAAGTCGTTCAGTGTGCTTGAATACGGGATGGCCGTACGAACAATGGCTCTTTCGCCTCGTGTTGCCGAATAGAAGTATTCGCGTCCGTCGCTTGTAGATTGGCGTCCGATATGATATCCGGTGCCCTTACGCAATGCTTCTGCTATCTCCGGCCGGTTGCGATGATTGTCCAGCGAATCCAACGAAATGATATTGTCATAGACAACAGCTCCCGAAAGGGTGATAAGAGATACTCTCAAGTCCTCAAACGGCTTATCGTGCGACTCAATACATTCCTCATAGGATTCTCCATCCTCAATAGCCGTAAGCAGATGGCGATTGTATTGTTGCAATTGAGCACTTAGAAACTCTGATTTGTATTCTTTCTCCCGTACATATTGGAAGCCGATAAAACAGCAAACAATCACCCACGAAAACGCAATGAGTTGCAGAAACAACTGCTTGTGAAATGACAATTTAATCGCGGAAGCCATAACCAAAGCCTGAACGGGTAACTATATAGGAGCCATAAGCTCCAATCTTTGAACGCAGACGGGTGATGTTTACATCAATGGTACGATCGAGTACAACCACTTCTTCGCTCCATACGCGATTCAAGATTTGCTCACGCGAACATATCTTTCCTCGATGTTGTATCAAGTAGGCCAACAACTCGAATTCCTTTCGTGTGAGTTTCACCTCAACATCGTCTATGGTGCAATGCTTAAACTCCAAATCGAGACACAAGCCATCCACCTTTAGTATATTGGATTTTTCGGCAGACAAGTTGTTGGTATTCTTTTGCAGAGATGTGCGACGCAAAACACTTTTGACACGTGCAATGACGTTTCTGATGGTATAAGGTTTCACGATGTAATCGTCGGCTCCCAAATTCAAGCCCATTACCATATCATCTTCAGTATCGCGTGCCGTACAGAAAATAATAGGAATATCGGCAGTCATTACGTTAGCCTTCAACATCTTTGCCATCTTTATACCACTAATTTCACCCATCATGATATCAAGCAGAATCAGTGAATAAGAATGAAGGTCGTAGGTCAATGCCTGCTCCGCACTTAGAGCTACATCCACATCGTAGCCCTCGTTCTCCAGATTGAGTTTCAAGACCTCACATAGAGTCTCCTCATCGTCCACTATCAATATACGCTTCGCTGCCATATACTTATTATTATTGTCATGCAAATTTACAGAGATTTTCCAAGCCCTGTTACACCTTTGGCAAGATTTAATAAAAATGTAATATTTACCCGTCTTCCGCTTTTAATCAAATCCTAATTGTTTTGAAACATTTATGAAACAATTTCACAATACTTTTGTAATCGAAAAGTTATATTGTTATGGGTATATTACAAATATTCACATTATTGGGAGCATTGGGTATGTTCCTTTACGGAATGAATCTTATGAGTTCCGGACTGCAAAAGGCTGCAGGTGAGAGATTAAGAAGTTTCTTGTCGGCTATGACATCCAATCCCTTTAAAGGGGTTATGACCGGATTGGGAATAACGACAATCATACAGTCTTCATCGGCAACCACGGTAATGGTTGTCAGCTTTGTCAATGCCGGTCTTTTGACCCTTGCACAAGCTATCGGGGTTATCATGGGGGCTAACATTGGTACAACGGTTACAGCATGGATGGTTTCATGGCTGGGTTTTAAAGCTGACATCTCAATCCTTGCAGTGCCGTTGATGTTGTTTGGCTTCCTTTTTTCCAACTCCAAGAAAGACCAGCGCAAGAATATCGGTGAGCTGATAGTAGGTTTTTCACTGTTATTCCTCGGGCTCTCATTTATGAAAGAGTCGGTACCCGACTTAAGAGAAACTCCACAAGTCTTGGAGTTTGTAAGCACATGGTCGTCACATGGTTTCGGTTCTGTCCTATTATTCCTTGCTTTCGGCACCATACTGACTCTTGTGTTGCAATCCTCCTCTGCAACCATGGCCATTACACTTATCATGCTGAGCATGGGTTGGATACCGTTCAATATGGCTTGTGCCATGGTACTTGGTGAAAACATTGGAACGACCATTACCGCAAACATTGCAGCATCTGTCGGAAACACGCTGGCAAAACGTGCGGCTCTGTCACACACCATATTCAATGTATTCGGTGTCATGTGGGCATTGATTCTCTACAAGCCCTTTTTGCAATTGGTCGGAATCATTACTGAGAGTCTGTTCAGCTTGCCCAATCCGGCAGCAGAAGGTTTTGTGGTGACGGAATCTACTTCACCCGAAGGAACGGCAGCCCTGTATGGTTTGTCCATGTTGCATACCGTCTTTAACCTGACCAACACCTTGTTGTTGGTTTGGTTTACCAAGTGGATTGCTCAAGCTGTAAGCTGGATAATACCCACTCCTAAGAATCAGGAAAAGGAAGTGTTCAGACTTCAATACATATCAGCAGGCCCTCTCTCGACTCCTGAATTATCTGTAGGACAGGCTTTCGACGAAATCATCCATTTTGCGAAAATTTCAAAGAATGGAGCCATGTATGCACAGAGCGCAATCAACGAAGCCGATACCGACAAGTTTGAGGAATACAGAGAGAAGCTCGTGAAATATGAAGAGATTTCAGACCGCATAGAGTACGAAATTGCCACATTCCTGAATGGAGTGTCAACAGAAGAAATCAGCGAAAGCACCTCTATAAAGATAAAGGCCATGTACAAGATTATCGGTGAATTGGAATCATTGGGCGATTCTGGTGAAACCATCAGCCGTATTCTGTCAAGAAAGAATATACACAAGAAACAATTCGATTCGGATACCATCAAGAATCTCAATATGATGGCAGATGCCGTAGGCGATGCGTATGATGTCATGATTGCTAATTTGACAGCTGCCGGTAAGGGTGAATTGACCGACATTTCAAATGCCTATAATGCCGAAGACCGTCTGAATACGTTGAGAAACAATCTTCGGGATGCAGTCATTGAAGATATAGAAAACGACAGCAAGAATTATCAGACAAGTGTGTATTATATGGACATTGTCAATACTTACGAGCACATGGGTGACTTTATGATTAATGTGTCTCAAGACCTTGAGAGAGGGTTTATACATAGATAACACCTTATTATTACATTTCAGACATCGTGCCGTTCTTACAATTAAGAACGGCACGATTTTTTTATGACTATTATTTGTAATAGTGAATGCAACTCAGAATAATTCCTTTTGAAATAGGTTTTTAATAAATGCTCATTTTTTTTGAAATCTTTATGAAATCATACCGCGATACCTTTGCGGTGTCAAATTTAAATTTAATAAACGAAAAAAATGAAGACAATGTTGAAAACAATTTTATCATTATTGTTGATGGTAGGATTTAGTCAAGCAATCTATGCAGAAAACAAAATTCCAGAACCCAAAAACGGAGCCATCAGTGGGCGAGTAATCGACAATGCACAACAAACCTTGCCTGGAGCTTCTATCTACATTGAGAAGTTGCATACAGGAGTTATCAGCGACATCGATGGCTTTTACTCATTGCCAAATCTGGAACCCGGCGAGTATATTGTTAAAGTGACTTATGTGGGTTATGAACCCATAGAAATGAAACTGACAGTGCCTGAAGGAAAGACCTTGGAATATGATATTGTAATGAACGAAGGTATCGAACTGCAACAAATAGAAGTAAAAGGAGCCTTCCAAGGACAAAAACGGGCAGTGAATATGCAGAAGAATGCAATGGGGGTAAAAAATGTAGTTTCTGCCGATCAAGTAGGAAAATTCCCGGATTCTAATATCGGCGATGCCCTTAAACGTATCAATGGTATCAATGTGCAATATGATATGGGTGAGGCCCGCTTCGGTCAGGTAAGAGGTACCAGTGCCGACTTGACTTCCGTGACCGTGAACGGAAACCGTATACCTTCGGCCGAAGGAGATACGCGTAACGTACAGCTTGACTTGATACCAGCCGACATGGTACAAACTATCGAAGTGAGCAAAGTGGTTACCAGTGATATGGATGGCGATGCTATTGGGGGAGCCATCAACCTTGTGACAAAGAATACACCTTATAAAAGAGTGTTGAATGCAACCGCAGGAAGCGGATACAATTGGGTCGCCGATAAGATGCAGCTCAACTTGGGCTTGACATATGGTGACCGTTATTTCGATGATAAATTAGGTGTGATGTTGGCAGCAAGCTATCAGAATGCACCGGGTGGAGCAGACAATGTGGAGTTTGAATACGATGTGGATGACGATGGAAAGGTTTATCTCGACAAGGCCGAAATGCGTCAGTATTATGTCACCCGTGAACGCCAAAGCTATTCGTTGGCTGCCGATTATCAGTTCAATCCCAATAATAAGATATCGTTCAAAGGGATGTACAATCGCCGAAGCGATTGGGAGAACCGTTATCGCATCACTTACAAGAAATTGAACGATGCACCTTCCAAGCAATCCATCGTATTGCAGACCAAAGGTGGTTTAGACGACAATCGGAATGCTCGTTTGGAATTGCAACAGACAATGGACTTCACCCTCGATGGGGAACACTCCTTCGGACGATTGAATATGGATTGGGCAGCTTCCTATTCACGAGCTACCGAAGACCGTCCAGACGAACGTTACTTCGGGGTGGCGATGAAGGGAAAGAAGAATGAGGACTATTTCAGTGGCTTGCAATTCGTGAACGCCGGTGGACGCAATCCTTATCCGAATAAAGGCATCGGACAATTGAGTGGCTATGACTGGAGCATTGACGAACTGACTAATTCTGATCAGGAAATCAGTGAAAATGAATGGAAGTTCCGCTTGAACTTCGAACTCCCTCTTAATCAAGGTCTTTATGCCAATAAACTTCGTTTCGGTGCCAAATACACCGACAAGTCGAAGGAGAAGGAAGTGCATTGCTTTGACTATATCGAACCCTACGAAGAAACGTACGATGAGGCTTGGATGAACCAACTGAACGGACAAATCCGTAGCGGATTCATGCCTGAAGGGAATTATCCTATAAATACTTCTTTCGTAACGAAAGAGTATCTGGGAAGTTTGACAATGAATCCTACACAAGCAGGTGCATACGAACTTTATGAAGAAGCATCGGGTAACTACAAGGCCAGCGAAAAGATAACCAGTGCTTATTTGCGTTTCGACCAACAGTTGGGTAGCAAGTTCGACATGGTGTTTGGCCTTCGCATGGAGCATACGGCACTGAACTATAACGGATTCAATTGGGTGGTAGATGATTTGGAAGACGAACAGGGCCGATTGGAAGCCACCGGTGAAAAGAAGAATGATTATACCAACTGGTTGCCGAGCATCCTGATGAAGTACAACGCCACCGACGATTTGAAGTTCCGTGCTTCGTTCACCAAGACCTTGTCGCGTCCCAAGTATTCGGCGCTTGTGCCTTGCATCCATTACAACATCGCCGAGGAGGAAGCAAGATTCGGTAATGCCAATCTAAAACCGACCACGTCCTATAACTTCGACCTCAGTGGTGAATACTATTTCGAGAGCGTGGGATTAGTGAGCCTAGGCTTCTTCTACAAGAATGTGAAGGATGTCATTGCCGACGAGAAATGGAAATCGACCAACGACCCGAACATCCCGGCAGGTCTCCTGAACGAAGACGGAGAACCGGTGAAGTACGAAATCACCAAGCCCGTCAATGCGTATGATGCCGACCTCTTCGGCTTGGAGTTCGCCTATCAGCGTGACTTCGGTTTCATCGCCCCGGCCTTGAAGTGCATCGGTTTCTATGGCACTTATACCTATACGCACAGCTCGACCAAGAACCACCGGTTCGAGCATCGCACGGTGGAAGAAGGCGAGGACATCAAGATGACCGGTTCGCCGGAACATACCGCCAATGCTTCGCTTTATTACGAGAAGAAGGGACTGAACGTGAGACTTTCCTATAACTTCGCATCCGAATTTGTGGATGAGTTCGGTACCGTGGCTGCCCTTGACCGATATTATGACAAGGTGAACTACCTGGATGCCAATGCCAGCTATACCTTTGGCGACAAGTTCAAGACCACTTTCTATGTGGAAGCCAACAACCTCCTCAACCAACCCTTGCGCTATTATCAAGGCACGAAGGACAGAACGATGCAAGCAGAATATTATGGCGTTCGTCTGAATGCCGGAGTAAAAATTAACTTTTAAAAGAACAGAACAATGAAAAGAATGACAACATGGGCCATCCTGCTGATGGCAACCCTTATCGCTTTTGCCCAAACTCCTGAACAATGGGCTACCTTGAAGAAAGACATTAACTTCTTTCTCGCCAACGACCTTGGACGGAACGGATATTATGACCAGAAGCCCATCGCAGAACTGATGGGCGTGATGGCCGAAGAAATCGGTCCCGAATGTGTGTTGGCTGCTGGTGACGTGCATCACTTCGATGGTGTGCAGAGCATCCATGATCCGTTGTGGATGACCAACTATGAACTTATTTATAGCCATCCAGAACTGATGATCGACTGGCTCCCGATTTTGGGAAATCACGAATATCGGGGAAGTACACAGGCTGTGATGGACTATTCGGACGTAAGCCGTCGTTGGGAGATGCCTGCCCGTTACTATACCCGTGTCTATGAAGAAGAAGGTACATCTATTCGTATCGTGATGGTAGATACCACTCCGTTGATGAGCAAGTATCGCGAAGAAAATCAGAAATACCCCGAAGCTTGTCTTCAAGACAATGAAAAGCAGTTGGCTTGGGTCGATTCTGTCTTGAATGTAGCAAAGGAAGATTGGGTGATAGTAGTAGGTCATCATCCAATCTTTGCTGAAACATCGAAGGATGAAAGTGAACGTCTGGATATGCAGAACACATTGGATAAGGTGCTTCGCAAGTATCCGAAAGTGGCGATGTATCTGTGCGGACATATCCACAATTTCCAACACATCCGCGTACCAGGCAGTTCAATAGATTATGTGGTCAACTCATCAGCTTCACTCAGTCGTAAAGTCAAACCAATAGAGGGTACGCAGTTCTGTAGCCCCGAAACCGGTTTCTCGGTGATAGCTGCGAATGAGAAGGAACTCTGCGTACATATGATAGATAAGAATGGCAATGTATTGCACACGATAAAGAGATGCAAATAACTAAGGATTGTTCGGCTTCTATTAATAATATTAAAGCAGATGGAAAAAAGAAGAACAAAATCTAAGCCGTATTTCATTGAAATATAATGTCAGCGAACATTTGTGAATGAATAGTTGGGCTAAATAATGCTCCTTTTTTCTAAGATTTCCAATTTGGAGCATTTGATTCCTCTTGTTAGAAGTGATTTCTGACGAGGGGAATCATTTATAAGGGATGTTAGTATTTCACAAAAGCCTAATTATTTTGAAACATTTATGAAACGTTTCCCCGATACTTTTGCAGTGTCTAATTTAAAGAGACAAAAGAATATGAAAACAAAAGTAATCTTGGCAGGTGTTTTAGCCTGCATCGGCATCAGCGCACAGGCGCAGAATGTCCAAACAGAGGAGCCTAAAGGCAAAGCGATTGTACAAGTGTTCGGAAACTTCCACACCGGTTTTGGAGCGGAAAACAATGACCGGGGATTCGAGTTGGAGCGTAGTTATCTCGGTTACGAATACAACTTTGGCAATGGACTCTCCACAAAGGCAGTTATGGATATCGGCAAATCAAGCGACGTTTCCGATTATCAGCGCATTGCCTACATCAAGAATGCAATGGTATCCTGGAAGAAAGGTGGATTGACGCTCAATGGAGGACTTATTTCAACTACACAATTCAATTTTCAAGAAAAGTTCTGGGGTTATCGTTATATCATGAAGTCGTTTCAAGATGAATATAAATTCGGTAGCAGTGCCGATTTGGGCCTGTCAGTAGCCTACAAGTTTGCCGATTGGATTTCAGCGGATGCTATTATCGTCAATGGTGAAGGCTACAAGAAGATTCAGAAGAATGATGGTTTGAACTATGGTTTAGGCGTAACGCTTACCCCGATAAAAGGCTTTCAGATTCGCTTCTATGGAGGCTTGAATGAGAGTGGTGAAGAGGGCAAAAAGAATATTACCAATATGGCAGCCTTTATGGGTTACAAGAACGAGAAATATACTATCGGCGCTGAATATAACTACATGAAGAACGCATCATACAAAGAAGATGCAAACCAAAGCGGTTATTCTGTTTTCACTTCAATAAATCTTTCTAAAAGCACTTCCTTGTATGCCCGATTCGACGACTTATATTCTAAAGACGATTGGAACCTTTCAAAAGATGAGTCAGCCGCAATTCTCGGTGCTCAATTCAAACTTGGGAAGTATGTGAAGATAGCCCCGACTTTTAGAATGACTATGCCAAAGGCAGACGAAGCAAAGAACGGATATTACGCTTATGTAAATTGCTACTTCGGATTCTAAACGAAATATAAACATCTAATAATAAACAATCTATGAAAAAGTTTTTTCAGTCAGTTATGACATTGGTCATTGCAATTGCAATGGTATCGTGTGGTGGTAATTCTAATAAGAATGGTCGTGAAGCCCAAGAACTCTCGGGAGCAGGTGCTACCTTCCCACTTCCTTTCTATCATGTAGTATTCGAACAGTTTGGACAAGTAAACGGCGACCAAGTCGCATACGGTGGTATCGGTTCGGGCGGTGGTGTACGTAATCTGCGTGACAAGATTGTCGATTTTGCAGGTAGCGATGCTTATCTTTCGGATAAGGAGATGGCAGAGATGGCTCCCGTTGTACATATCCCTACTTGTATGGGTGCTGTGGTTGTTGCCTACAATTTGGATGGTGTAGATGAGTTGAAACTAACCGGCGAACTGGTTGCCGATATTTTTGCGGGAGAAGTGAAAATGTGGAACGATGCTCGTTTGGCAGAGTTGAATCCGGATGCAAAACTTCCCAATGAACCTATCATTCCTGTATATCGCTCAGACGGTTCGGGTACCACATTCGTTTTCACTGATTACCTCACAAAGGTAAGTCCGATGTGGGCAAGCAAATATGGTGCAGGCAAATCCGTGAACTTCTCATTTGGACAGGCCGCCAAGGGTAACCCCGGTGTAGCAGGCGTAATCAAGCAGACAAAGAATACAATTGGCTATGTGGGTTCGGAGTATGCCTTTGCACAAAACATACCTTATGCAAGCATTCAGAATCAGCGAGGTGAGTTTGTATTGCCATCATCGGCCACCATCTCGGCAGCAGCTTCAGGCGAAATTCCCGTGGACACTCGTTGCTCGATTACCAACGCCGATGCCGTTGGTGCATATCCTATTTCCACTTTTACATGGATGATTATCTATAAAGAACAGAACTATTCTGACCGTACAAAAGAACAGGCTATAGCAACACTCGATCTCTTGAAATATATTCTTTCGGATGAGGCACAAGGTATTACATCAGAGGTTCATTATGCGCCACTTCCTGCTAAGGCCAAGGAATTGAGTATGACCAATTTGAAGGCCGTTACTTATGACGGAGTCTCGATTATGCAATAACAAACTGCCATGAACGATAAAATCTATAAAGTCGTATTGTTCGCGGCAGCATTGATTATGCCGATAGTGTGCGGGGGTGTAGTGTATGCCCTCGTCACTGACGCATACGAGGCTTTCGAGCATTTTGGATTCTTCGAGTTTCTGACCTCCTCAGAGTGGAGTTATACAGATGGGGCTGAGCAGTATGGTGCCTTGCCGTTCATTACAGGCACACTGATGACAACCTTGTTGGCGCTTGTGTTTTGCATTCCTTTCTCTTTGCCCGTCGCACTGTTTGTTGGCGAATACTTCAAAGACACAATGGCAGCATCGGTATTAAGCACCGTAACCGACCTTCTGGCGGGTATTCCTTCTATCATCTATGGCTTGTGGGGATTCTACACTTTGCGTCCGCTTATAATGGTTCTCAATATCTCACCACAAGGATCAGGCATTCTTACGGCCTCATTGGTGTTGGCGATTATGATTGTACCATATGCCGCTTCACTGAGTGCCGAGTTCATCAAAATGGTGCCAAATGATTTGAAGGAGGGTGCATACAGCTTGGGAGCAACTCGTGCTGAGGTTATTCGTAAGGTGGTATTCCCTGTGGCCGGTTCGGGTGTCTTCTCGTCTTATGTTTTGGCCATTGGTCGTGCATTGGGCGAGACAATGACCGTAACGATGCTTATCGGCAACACCAATAACATCCCCGACTCCATCACATCCACAGGAAACTCAATGGCATCCATTATCGCCAACCAGTTTGGAGAAGCCTCCGATTTACGTTTCTCCTCCTTGATTGCCATTGGTCTTGTGTTATTCTTTATTACGGCATTCATCAATATGATTGGTAAAATGATGATTAAACGCGCAAGAATATCTTAATTATGGCAACAATCAAAATAAAGAATCGTTTGGCAAAGGATAAAGCAATGCTTTGGACAGTATGCCTGTTTGCAGCACTCACGGCTGTGCCTCTATTTGCCATCTTGGGAGAAGTGCTGCTGCGTGGATACGACCAGCTGTCGTGGTCGTTCTTTACCGAACCAACACCTACCGCCTATAAAGCGATGAAAGCGATTGAGGCAGGCGAACCTATCCCTGGCGGTATCGCAAATGGTATTATCGGTACTCTGATTATGCTTGGCATGGCTGCTGTCTTTGCCATACCAACGGGTATCTTGTGTGGCGCATTTCTGGCTGAAAATCCCAAAAGCCGCTTTGCTCAAGTGGTAAGTTATCTCACCGATTTGTTGCAAGGTACCCCCTCTGTTATTATCGGTATTGTAACTTATATCTGGGTAGTGGTCCCAATGAAAGGTTATTCTGCCATTGCAGGAAGCGTTGCCCTATTTGTCATGATGCTTCCTTTGATTATCCGTTCAACGGAGGAAACGTTGAAAATCCTACCTGCATCGCTCAAGGAGGCGGGCTTGGCGTTGGGTGGCAATCGTGCCCGTGTGATGTTGAAAGTACAACTTCCTGCGGCATTCGGAGGAATCTTTACCGGCGTATTGCTTGCCATATCGCGTGTGATTGGCGAAACGGCACCGCTCATGTTTACCGCACTCGGTTGCTCATTCATCCGCTTTGCGATAGACAAGCCCATATCGGCGGTGCCTCTGCTTATATGGGAGTTCTTCAACGATCCCAACCTCCAAGAACTGATTTGGGGTGCGTCACTCTTTCTCTTATTATTTGTATTAACATTGAATCTTACAGCTAAGTATCTTGCTAAGAAATGGAATCAGTAACACCTATACTTGAATTTAAGAAGACTTGCGTATCCTATACCAAGCAGACGATGGCCGTAAAATATGTATCGGCCGCCATCGAACGAAACACCATCACCGCTATTATGGGGCCTTCGGGTTGTGGCAAATCTACCTTATTACGTGCTGTGAATCTGATGCACAATCTCTATCCCAATATCCGTGTGGATGGCGAGATATTATTGAATGGCGAAAACATCCTCTCCATGGAGCCTATTGATGTGCGCCGTCGGGTGGGCATGGTCTTTCAGCGCCCTGCACCATTTCCTACCATGAGTATCTACGATAATGTGCTTTCGGGCTATGCGCTCAATGGCATCCGCTTGTCGAAAACCGAGAAGGATGAAACCGTTGAACGCTGTTTGAAGAGTGTTGCACTATGGGACGAGGTGAAGGATGTATTGAATAAGAAAGGTACTTTCCTCTCGGGTGGTCAGCAACAACGATTGTGTATCGCCCGTGCTTTGGCCATGAAACCCGATGTATTGCTGATGGACGAACCGACCTCTGCACTCGACCCTATAGCGACGGCTCATATCGAAGAATTGATGCAGGAACTTCAAAAGGAAGTGACCATCCTCATCGTTACTCACAATATGGGACAGGCCATGCGCATATCCTCGAAGTCGATGTTTATGTACTTGGGCGAATTGGTGGAATACGGCGATACGGCTACCATGTTCTCCAATCCATCCGATGAACGCACCAAGGCTTATCTTACAGGGAAAATGGGATAACTAATAACAGAGTGCTTTTGGGGAGGAAGCATAAAAATTAACTGAACAAAGCCACTGAATTAGCTATAAAGAGCCGTTATATTAGCTTCAAGACGATGGAATATTCGCTTTTCCACATATGTGGAAAATATCTTCCACATTATGTGGAGAACTTCTTCCACAAAATGTGGAAGAGAAATTCCACAGCATGTGGAAGAGCGAATTACTCGGCACTTTACCGCTAATTATAGGTCTGTTTATAGCTAATTTCTCCTTTATCGGGAGTTAAACACAAATGAAAAGACGATGGATGAGAAACTTGAAAGACTATTGACCTTTATCTCCCCAGAAGCGAAGCAACATCTCCCTTTAACTTCTTTATCTACACGAAAGTTGAGCTTGTGAAACTTAAATATTTTATCTTTTTTTTGGGAATATTGCCAGTTGCTTCTTGATAATCTGACGGAAGGAAATGATTATTTTGGAGTGAGAGAGACCTATGGGATTCAGCTTCTCGTGAATGATAGCAAGCAAATGGTCGTTATTATGGGCATGGACTTTAATGAAG
>JAFVTL010000012.1 GCA_017503235.1 Bacteroidaceae bacterium
TAGTCGCCTTCGTCAATTCCTCTCAACGAGATGGCAAGATGCTTCTTCACCTTCAAAGGCACGTTGTTTTCGTTGTATTCGGCCGGTTCTCCATTGGCATCGGCATAGATGCGGAATACGGAGAAGTCGCAAGTGTGTCGTGGCCACATCCAGTTGTCGGTTTCACCACCGAACTTACCGATGGAGCTGGGAGGAGCGGCCACCATACGTACGTCGCTATACGTCTTTAAATAGATAAGGTAGAACTTGTTGCCGGCATAGAAAGGAAGAGCCTGCACGCTGATGCCAGGCTTGCCGTTCAGGTCGCTTGCTTCGTATTCGGTATGGGCTATCTGGCGGAGGAAATCGTTGGTCAGCGATTCTTCTTCCGAAATCTTGCCTGCCTTGATCTGTTCGTTTACCTTGTCTGTAATGTCTACGATGCGTTCAACAAAGCGGAACTTCAAGCCCGGAGTCGGAAGTTCTTCCTTACGGCTCTTTGCCCAAAAGCCGTTGGTCAGGTAGTCGTGTTCTACCGAGCTGTGTTGTTGGATGGCATCATATCCACAATGGTGGTTGGTCAGAATCAAACCGTCGGGCGAAATGATTTCACCGGTACATCCACCTCCGAAAATACCTACCGCATCTTTCAGTGAAATGCGGTGCGGACTGTAGATGTCGTCGGCTTCAAGCAAGAGTCCTTGAGCTTTCATGCGGTCGGCCAAGTGTTGTTCCTGCATCAGTTGCAAAAGCCACATGCCTTCGTCAGCATGTGCCGGAAGGAACATCGCACAAAGCAGTGCGAAAAGAAGATTTTTAAATGTTTTCATTGTATTTATGGTTTTTAGATATGTATCGATGGTGCAAAAGTAGGTAAAAAGTAGCATATCTGCTACAAATTGTTCATGCCCTTATAGCTAATAAACTTTTATTTAGTTTTAAATAATGATAAAAAGTTTCGGTGATAGGATTATACATTGTATTTTTGTCGTCGAAATTGAAAGTGTATCAAGGCATGCGCATGAATAAATTGTTTTTGTCAGTTTTGGCTCCGTTGTTTCTCGCTTCCTGTGCCAGTGAGTATCAGATAGAGGGCAGTTCGTCCGTTTCGCGTTTGGATGGAAAGATGCTCTTTGTCAAGATGCCTAAGAGTGACGGAATGGTGAAAGTGGATTCAGCGGAAATCATACATGGACTTTTTACCATGAAGGGCGAGATTGATTCGACATACATCGCTTCTTTGTATATGGATGAAGAAAGCATCATGCCTTTTGTGATGGAACAAGGGAATATCCGTATCAAGATTGAAAACACCAATATCTCGGTGGTGGGCACGCCTTTGAACGACCGCTTGAATGACTTCATTGTCAAGAAGAATTCGTTGGATGATAGAGCCTATGAGCTGGAAAGGTTGGAGAGCCGGCTGATTATGGACGGAGTGAGCCAACAGGAGATAGACGAGCAGATGAATGAAGAAAGGAACAAGTTGTCTGACGAGATGAATGCATTGGCCAAAAGCTTCATTCAAAGCAATTATGAAAATGTGTTGGGCCCTGGGGTATTTATACTGTTGTGTAATAGTTTCCCCTATCCGATGTTGACACCGGTGGTGGAGGAGATAGTGAATGAAGCTCCCGAATGTTTCCAAAACAACATGATGGTAACGGAGTACATGCAAGTGGCTCGTGAGAATATGAAAAAGATAGAGGCTTCTGAATATTGATTCGGAAGCCTTCTTTTTAGTATATTATTCCCAAACTTTATTGGTCGGGGTTCACTTCTTTTCCTTTGTATTTCTCCGGAAGCGACGCTTCGATAACCTTGTAAGATTCTTCAGCCAAGTGCTTGAGATTGTCAGGGCCTTGTCCTTGTGGGTAGATAGGGTCGTGGATGACGAGCTTCATGGGATGCCAACAAAGATATTTTCCGGTACGTGGAAGGATATTGAAGGAACCGGATATGGTAAGGGGAACAACCGGTAGCTGCAACTCGTCGGCCAACATGAAGGCCCCCTTCTTGAATTCAGCCATGTGTCCGGTAAACGTACGTGAACCTTCGGGGAAGATGACAAGTGACATGCCATCCTTTAGCGTTTCTCTACCTTGTTCAATGGTGGCCATAATCTTCTTAGGACCAGATTTGTCTACAAAGATGTGGCCGGCCGCTTCGCTGGCTTTTCCGATGAAGGGAGCTTTGCGAAGACTTTTCTTCATCATCCATTTGAAGTTACGTCCCAAGAAACCATAGACGAGGAAGATGTCAAATGCGCCTTGATGATTGGCAACAAAGACATACGATGTCTTGCGATGTACATTCTTGTTTCGCACCACTCGAACGGGTATTAACAGAATGGCACAGAACAGGATAGACCATATCTTGCCGGGATAATACCCCCAAAAGTGTCCGTTGCCCAACCAGCATCCGATGATGGTGAACAAAGCGGTCAGGATGGTGATAACCAACAGGATAGGGGATACAAGAATCTGATAAATGATGTATAGAAGTTTCATGGCTTGTTTATTTCGTAGGTTCTGTATTCAAGGTGAAGAGAGTGATTTCGGGCCACGCTCCTAATCGCATGGGGAACATGAGGTAGCCTAAACCGACGTTGACATAAAGCATTTGTCCGTCTTCTTTGTAGAGACCTTCATATTCAGGATAAACAAAGCGTGAGGGAGAAAATCCTAATATCTTGGTTTGCATGGCGTGGGTATGTCCGGCCAATGTCAAGTGAATGTCCGTATCGGGTAGTACTTCTCTTCGCCAATGGCTCGGGTCATGGCTAAGGAGAATCTTGAACATCCCTTCAGTACCTTGAATGGCTCCTTTCAAATCGGCATAGTTGGGGAAAGGAGGATTCCCGCCATTCTCCACACCAATTAAGGCAATGCTGTCTCCTTGGTGGTGTAATTTTACATGCCGGTTATTGAGAAGTTGCCAACCCATCTGGGCTTCTTTGGCTTTCAAACTATCGAGGTTCGCTTTCTGTTCTTCTTCGTTTTCCCATTGTATATATAAGGAATAGTCATGGTTGCCAAGAACCGAATAAATGCCGTCCTTTGCTTTCAACTGGGAGAGGATGGGTATGAATTCATTCAATTCAGAAGCTAAATTGTTGACCAAGTCACCTGTGAATACGATAAGGTCGGGTTGAAGGGTATTGATTTTTCCTACAGCCTTTTGTATGGCTTTTGTGTTTCCTTCCCAACTTCCGATGTGGATGTCGGATAATTGGACGATGCGGTATCCATTGAATGCTTCAGGAATGTCTTTAGAGTTGATGGTCACTTCCTTTACCTGAAAATATTCCTTACCCATGACTGCACCAAAAATGAGATAACCCATGGTGTAGAGTGCGATGGCTCCTGCCAACCAGCTTTCATGGAAGCCTCGCCCTAATGTTTTGGCAATGAAGCGGAACAGTAAGGAGAGGAGGGTAAAGACAGCTTTGGGAACATTGACACAAAGAAAAGTGATGAGGAAAATGCTCATGAAGTTCATGGCCTTGGGACGTGGCTCGAACATCAAAAAGATGAGAGCCATCCATACCAATAACCCGATGGTCGGCAACCAATATGCATAGCGAAGCCAACGGTTGGTGCATCGCTTGATATAATTACGGTAGATATACCAATCGGGTAACCCCATCAGGAGCAGGAAAAAGAGAAAGAGCTGTAATACCATTCTCATGACCGTGCGAATTTTAAGGCTTCTCCTCGGTGGGTTTCATTTACGATTCCGTTGTCATAAACCAATGTACCGTTGACAAAGGTCTTTTCAACCTTGGATTGGAAGGTCTGTCCTTCCATGGGACTCCATCCGCATTTGCTCAAGATGCAAGTGTCGTTTACTGGCCATGGCGCATTGGGATTCAAAATGACCAAGTCGGCCTTGTATCCTGGTCGGATGAACCCGCGTTTTTCTATTTGATAGAGCAAGGCGGGTGCGTGACACATCTTTTGTACCAATTGCTCAATGCTGATGACACCTTCTTTCACCAGTTCCATGACGGCAACGAGTGAGAATTGGATGGATGGCATACCGGATACGGCCTTGAGCGCTCCTCCTTGCTTCTCCGACAAGAGGTGAGGGGCATGGTCAGTACCGATGACATCAATGAGGTTGCCGGTCAATGCCTGACGAAGGGCGTCTCTGTCCTTGAGGGTCTTGATAGCGGGATTGCATTTGATGCGTGCACCTAACCGTTCATAATCCTTGTCTGAAAAGAAGAGATGGGAGACACAGACTTCGGCAGTGATGTTTTTCTCTCCGATGGGTTTGTCCTCAAGCAATTCCAGTTCCTTAGCAGTGCTGATGTGCATGATGTGAAGTCGTGCGCCTGTTTCTTTGGCCAATGCTACGGCTAACGATGAGGATTCGTAGCAGGCTCTTTCATCACGTATCAGGGGATGATAATGAATGGGAAGGTCTTCATCGTACTTGCCTTTGTATGCGGCTATATTGCTGTTGATGATGCTTTGGTCTTCGCAATGGGTGGCAATGAGCATGCCGGCGTGTTTGAAGATGTATTTCAAAGAGTCCATCTTGTCGACAAGCATATTCCCCGTACTGGCTCCCATGAAAAGCTTGATGCCACAGATGCGTTGCTTGTCCAAGTGAGGAATCAGCCCTTCATTGTTGTTTGTCGCTCCGAAATAGAAGGAGTAGTTGGCTACACTCTTTTGGGCGGCATCCTCAAACTTGTTGTTCAGAGCTTCGATAGAAGTGGTTTGTGGATTGGTGTTGGGCATATCCATATAGCTGGTAACACCACCGGCTACGGCAGCCATACTTTCGGTATGCATATCAGCCTTGTGTGTCAGTCCTGGATCGCGGAAGTGTACATGGTCGTCGATGATTCCTGGAAGGAGGTAAGCGCCTTCCGCATCAATGGTTTCGTCACAAGGAACAGATGGTGCTTCGTCGCCTTCATAGATGGCTTCAATTTCTTCATCACAGATAACGAGTGAACCTTCGTGAGTCTGGCCTTCGTTCACTATCCGTGCATTCTTTATCCAGGTTCTTTTCATGCTTGTTCTTTTTGAGGGTATTTGTGAAACCAACTGTTTACTTTCAGTTGGATGACTCCGAATACAGCTTCTCCGAAGATACTGGTATTCATCTTGGAAGTGCCTAATTCCCGGTTGACGAAAATGACGGGAACTTCGGCTATCTTGAATCCACACTTGTAAGCGGTGAACTTCATTTCAATTTGGAAAGCATATCCCTTGAACTTGATGTTGTCCAAACCAATGGTTTCAAGTACTTGACGTCGGTAGCATTTGAATCCTGCGGTGGTGTCGTGAATGGGAAGTCCGGTGATGAAACGGACATACTTGGAGGCGAAGTAGGACATAAGAACACGTCCCATGGGCCAATTCACCACATTCACACCGCTTACATAACGGGAGCCGATGGCCACGTCATAACCTTCGGAAGCACATTTATTGTATAAACGAGGAAGGTCGTTGGGGTTGTGGCTGAAGTCGGCATCCATCTCGAAAACATAGTCATATTGATGTTCGATGGCCCATTTGAATCCGGCTATGTAGGCAGTACCCAAGCCTAACTTGCCTTTTCGCTCAATCATGAAAAGACTTTCGGGAAACTCGCCTTGCATTCTTCGTACGATGTCAGCGGTTCCGTCAGGAGAGTTGTCTTCAACGACAAGGATATGGAACTTCTTCTCCAAAGCGAAGATGGCTCGGATGATGTTTTCGATGTTCTCCTTTTCGTTGTAGGTAGGAATGATGATGATGCTGTCCGTTCTTTCCATAATTGGCGTTTTAATAAGGGTGGTTTATCTTGCATCCGTCAGGAGTGCGGGTTGAAATGGTGCTGAGTATGCTTTGAACCTCTTCTTCCGGTGCTTCCAGCTCATCGGACAGACGGCCTTCGGTAATCAGAGAAAGGGTATTCTTGAGATAATATTCTTGGATGTCGCCCAATGGATACCATGGCTCGAGCATGCTTCGTTCGTCCAGTTCATATTGCGGTTTGAAACCGGTACTGTAGTCACCTTCTCCGTTTCCGTTTGCCACAAAAGCAGTGACTGGCCAAAGTATGAAGCTGAAACGCTCGTCCTGATAGGCCGTCATGGCCACGTTCTTACCTTCGGTCTTCTCACCTATGAGCACGACATTCTCTTTTCCCATAAGAGGGATGAGCCCGTTGATGATGGCTTCGGAAGCCGATGCGGTGTATCGGGTGGTGAGGATATAGATTTTACCTAGATTCAGATTGGCGTCAGCATACTCGGGGAGTAAAGGGTAATCCATGCTTTGTGGGGAACTCTTGTCATTAAACTGAAGCTTCGTAAAGGTTTCTCCCAATTTGTCGGCGGGTGCCAACAGACTTCCTAAAGTTTGTGCGCAAGAGAGGTATCCACCGGGATTGTATCTTAAATCTAAGATAAAAGCGTCGGGATTTTGTCTTTTGAAGTTTGCAAAAATGGCGTACATCTGTTCGTCATAGGAAAAGTCGGAGGCATTGTTGTTAGGGCCGGTTGCAAATTCATTGTACATGAAATAGGCTATCCGTTGTCCGTTGGTTTCATAAATGGAATCGATGAAGAACGGAGAAATCTCCATGTTGACAGAAGAACTGACACTGACGGTATCCACCACTTGCCAGGAACGGTTTCCGTCTTCAGTGGTTACGATAGCTTCACGGCTCAACGCAAGGTTTCCACCAGTCATCATCTGGACATAATTCTTGTTGTTCAATTTCTGATTGTCGATGGCCGAAATCCAATCACCGCGCTTGATACCCGCCTTGTCCGCAGGGGAATCGGGAAGCACATAGAGAATGCGTGCATAGGTTCGGGTGGACTTTTTCAGTGGGTCGGACAAGAGTTCAAATTCCATTCCGTAGGTTGAAGTGCGGTTGAGTGTCATGGCACGTGCCCGAGCTTCTTCCGTATCAAGCATTTCAACGTAGGAATAGTTGTCACCTTTTCCGTCGAGCGCCCCTTTATACAACAAGCTCTTGAAAAAAGATTCGACAGAAGTGAAGTAGTCATCGTCCTTTTTCTCGGGCAACTGGTCGTACCATAAATATTTTTCCCTCATGACTTCTTCTATCCACATGCGGTCCTCTATCAAGGCATAGAATTCATCGCTGCGGTCTTCGCCACAAGCCGTAAGGAGGAACATCAGGGACAGAAACAGGATATGTTGTATTCTTTTCATTTCAAAGCATTGTTTTGCAAAGTGCAAAGTTATGCTTTTTCTGTAAGAAAACGTTGCTTTGTGAATGGAAATATTTGATAAAAGCCTTTATAGTTTCTGAAAAAACATGAAGTGTGTCGGCTGATTGTTGGAGGATATTTTTCAAATGTTAAAATCCATCGGTTGATGAACTATTTGAGAACTCCGTTTGTTGTTCATTGGAAACAATGAATCAGAAAGACATGAAAAGAAGAAATCAAGGAATAGTTATCTGCCTTATGACTTTGGGGTTGTTTGCCTTGTTCGATGGATGCGAAAAGCAACCCGAATATAATTGGGTGAAGAGAATTACTGACTACAAGCCGGAAGTGAAACAATATTGGGAATTGGAGTATGATAATCGAGGGCGCCTGACGAAACTGGGGAACACGCCCATCTGCTACGATGGAGATGAAGTGAAAGTAGGTTCCTTGGAGTGGAATTCAAGGAACGAGAAGTTGTCTTATGCCACCTACAGGAAGATGGATGATGGAATATATACCTGTCTTTCCGAGTGTTTCGTAAATGAGGATTCGACATCGCGTAATATGTTGAAGGAAACGACTTTCTGCTCGTCGGGGGATACCATTCATGTTTTAGCTTACTACAAGGATGTGGAGAATGGTCAGGTATTGAAGGAAGTTTCTTCGAAATATGTCTATGATGACCGACGACGACTGACGGACGTGATGAACTGCTATCTGGATGCACAAGGAAACGAGACATGGGCTTGTCATAGTTATTATACCTACGATTCCAATATCGTTTATGATGCCAATCTGGACTTGTCGGCCCTCGTCGTTGATTGCGATGCTCTGGATGTATCCCTTTATTTCCTGCTGGGGCTTGGCGGTAATGAATCCTTTGCCTTACCCAACTATATCCGTCATTGTGTGAATCATGGGGTAGCCACTTATCAGGGCGAAGGACTCTATCGGATGACCGGTGACCTTCTGAACAAGTTGGAAGTCGTCAGCGATGACCTGAAGTTGAAGGCTCGATATGAATTTGAGTATTATCCTTCATCGGAATGAGTGGAAAGGATGAAATGCCTGTCATGCCTTGACCAGGAGGTCGAGTACTATGTAGATGTCTTCTTCAGCAATGCCTCGACGGGTCAATAACTCCATATCCTTTTCAAACAGGTTCAGAAACTCGTCATGGTTCTTGAAGGACTCCTGTGCCTGATTGTAGTGCTTGAGGGCTTCGGATGTTCTGCCCATGACCAGCCATACATGTCCGAAGTTCAGATAGTCCTGCATCTGTGGTTTCTCTTCCTTCAGAATGTCTTGATAATACTTCAAAGCCTCTTCATACTTGCCGGTCAGGAAAGAACACCAGGCAATGGCTCTTTTGGCTTGAAGTGGATTCTTTGACAAGTATTCGACCTTGTAGAATAGGGGAAGCGCTTCTTCGGGCTTGTCCTGTTCGACAAGGCATTGCCCCGTTTGCATGGCAATATTCAAGTTGTCGGGTTGGATGCTTTCTACCATGCGATAATATTCCAAAGCCTTTCCGTATTCCCTATTCAGTTTGTGGCATTGGGCCAGATGCTTCAGTGTCCATACATTGTCGGGAGTCAATATGTCGGCATGCTCATAATGCGCAATCGCTTTCTCGTAGTTCTTCAACTTTTGTTGGATATATCCCATCTTCTGGTGGGTTTCTGAAGTGCCGGCCTTGTTGCGGCAGAGGGAATCAAAGAGGCCGTAGGCTTCTTCCAGATGTCCTTTTTGAAAAAGGAACTCTGCCATTTCCTTTTGTTTGTCTTCCTCTTGCAATGAAATGCCTATCCACGGATCTTCCCAAATGGCATAACTGCTGTTCAAGAAGTCGCGTTCTTCGCCGGCATGCGTCATTCGCCATATCTTGACGAATCGATAGAGGTCCTGCAAGTACTGTCGGCTGATGTTTTTGGCTTCTTTAGGTTTGCTCATCATCTCGTCCATCATGCTTTTCCGCTCGTCATTCATTTCCAGTTGGCTTTGCAATTGGCTGATGTTCATTTCCTTCATCTGTGCCGGCATTTGGTTGATGGCCAAGCAGAAGGAGTATTTGTCCGAGTTGCAGAAAGTGTCAGAGCTCAACACGATTCGGAAAGGGGAATAGGGAGTGTCGCCAAACTCCTTTTTCAGGGTAAGCAGGTCGGGGTGATTCAAATCGAAAGGATAGAACCAATGGGCCGTTTCCTTGAAAAAAGGATAGGACTTGAGCATGAAGAATGTACTCATGTACACATCTGCCCCTTCCATTTGCATCTCACCTATTTCGCGAATTTTCTTTCCGATGCCCGATTTGTCCATCCATTCTTCCCATTCGGGATTGCGGTCTTCCGGCTCTTCGTTTTCGTCAAAGGAGATATGCCCTTTCTTGAGTTGTGGGTTCTTCATCATTTCGGGGATGATTTCCTCCCGCATCTTCTTGTCTATCTTGGGCGTTTCGCGTGTCATGAGCAATTGCATCTGTTGGGTGAACAGGTGTTTGCAGAAGTCCTTGTCATCGTTCAGTAGTGATAGTTGGGCGGTGATGTTCGGATAGATTGCCAAACGTTTGCGATATAGGTTTGTAACAATAATGAGGCCTGTCAGGGCACGTTGGCTCACTTGGATGTCTTCATGGCGATAGGCTTTCATCAGGAACTGGAATTTCCTTTCATCGAACAGATGCATCAGATTCATCATGACCGCACTGACTATAACAGCCTTGTCGTTAGGCTCTATCAGGATGGAGTCCATCATCTGTTGTACGGTTTCGGCTTCGGAGGCACTCCATTGTATGCTTCCCCTTATCTTTTCAAACAAAGAGGTCAGTGTTCTGTCGTGCTTGGCACAAATCTTTTCGGTTTCTGTTTCCCGTTGTTCCGGATTTCGATAAAGCAACTCTGTGGTTCCCATATCTTCCGTATAGGCTTCAAGCTGCATTTGCATCGGTACATATTCCAATGTCACGTTTCTTTTGCGTCCTGAAAGAATAAAGCCGGTGCGTTCTGTCAGTTCGTATGCGGTACGCATCATCTGCATGTGTAGAGCCGCTTTGTTCGGGTCCTGCATTCCTTGGGCGGCATATTGCAGCATGTAATTATAGGATGTCTGAAGTTCCTCGATAGCATTGCGTAGTTCCCAGTCATTGGCTTGGGGGCAAATGGCATAAAGTTGTACGAGTGCTTCCTTCAAGCGCTTGGCGTCCAACAAGCCCAATATGTCTTTGATGCGTTCTTGCATGGCTTTTCTTTTTCCTTACTATAACAAAAGTAGCGTACAAAAGTAATTAAAAAAAGTGTCTTTTATCGCTATCCGAAGAAATCAGTGTACATAAACGAGAAAAAAAGTGTAATTTTGCGCCATATCTTGTATTTATGGATATTGTCGAATTACAGCACATTTATGCCGGGCATCCTAATGCCAAGGCATTGGCCGCAGAATGGGAGAATCCTTCAGTGAGAACGGTTTTCCTGGGAGGCTTACATACTTCCGCTTCTCCTTTGTTCTTTTCCGCTCTTGTCAAAGAGCAGTCTCATACGTTTGTCTTTATTTTAAGCGACTTGGAAGAGGCCGGTTATTTCTATCATGATTTGGTGCAGATAAATGGTGATGCGGAAGTGCTGATGTTTCCGTCTTCTTATCGCCGGGCCATCAAATACGGACAGAAGGATGCGGCCTATGAAATCTTGCGTACGGAGGTGCTCAGCCGGCTCCAGAAGCAGGAAAAGGTGTGCATTGTTACTTATCCGGATGCATTGGCCGAGAAGGTAGTGTCTCAAAAAGACTTGGCAGGAAACACCCTGCAGGTTGAGGTGGGGCAATGTATCGGTACGGATGTGTTGGTAGACCGTTTGTTGGACGATGGATTCCAACAGGTGGATTATGTGTACGAACCCGGACAATTTGCCTTGAGAGGAAGTATTGTCGATGTGTTTTCCTTTGCTTCTGAATACCCTTACCGTATCGACTTCTTCGGCGATGAAGTGGATAGTGTCCGTACGTTCGAGGTGGAAACCCAATTGTCCAAGGAGAAGAGACAGAGCGTGTCCATCATTCCTGAACTGACCGCCATGGAGGGAGGAGAATATGTGAGTTTCTTTGATTTCTTGCCGCAGGATACTATACTGGGTATGAAGGATTTCTTATGGATTCGTGAACGTATTGAAACCATACATGGTGAAGCGGTTTCGCCATTGGCTGTCGCTGCCGATGCCGAACGTGAAGCGGAATTGTCGGATATAGGCAATCATTTGATAGACGGAACGGTTTTTACTCAGAAAGCTTTGGAATTCCGACGAATGGAGTTCGGTAATATGCCTACGGGCATTCCGCAAGCAAAACTGATGTTCAACGTGGAGGCACAGCCTATCTTCCATAAGAACTTTGACTTGGTGGGTGCCTGCTTTCAGAATTTTCAGGGAAAAGGGTATGAGATATACATCTGCACCGATAGTGAAAAGCAGGCCAAGCGCTTGAAGGACATTTTTGAAGAGCGTGGCGACAACGTCCAATTCACTTATATCAACAAGACCTTGCATGAAGGTTTTACGGATCATGTATTGAAGAAATGTTTCTTTACCGATCATCAGATATTCGACCGTTTCCATAAATACAGCTTACGTAGCGATAGGGCGAGAAGTGGTAAGGTGGCATTGACCTTGAAGGAACTCAGTCAATTTGAGATAGGTGACTATGTAGTGCACATTGACCATGGTATCGGAAAGTTTGCAGGGCTGGTACGCTTGCCTAACGGTAACTCTACGCAGGAAGTCATCAAACTTGTCTATCAGAACGAAGATGTGGTGTTCGTTTCCATCCATTCGTTGCATAAGATTTCAAAATACAAAGGTAAGGAAGGCGAGCCACCACGCATCAACAAACTGGGTACAGGTGCTTGGGAACGAATCAAGGAAAAGACCAAGAGCAAGATAAAGGATATTGCACGTGACCTGATTCGTCTTTATTCTCAACGCAAGCAGGAGAAGGGCTTTGCTTATACACCGGACAGTTTCCTGCAACACGAACTCGAAGCCAGTTTCCTTTATGAAGATACGCCCGACCAGTTGAAGGCCACCAATGACGTGAAGGCCGATATGGAAAGCAATCGCCCAATGGACCGTTTGGTGTGTGGGGATGTAGGTTTCGGTAAGACGGAAGTGGCCGTGCGTGCCGCTTTCAAGGCCGTGACGGATAATAAGCAGGTGGCTGTACTCGTTCCTACTACCGTATTGGCTTACCAGCATTTTCAGACGTTCAGTGAACGGTTGAAGGAGTTCCCTTGCAAGGTGGAATACCTGAGCCGTGCACGTTCGGCCAAGGATACTTCCCGTATATTGAAGGAGTTGGCGGATGGCGAGGTGAATATCCTCATCGGTACGCATAAACTTATCGGTAGGAGCGTAAAATTCAAGGATTTGGGATTGCTCATTATCGATGAAGAACAGAAGTTTGGAGTAAGCGTCAAGGAAAAGCTCCGTCAGATGAAAGTCAATGTCGATACACTGACGATGACCGCTACACCGATACCTCGTACGTTGCAATTCTCATTGATGGGCGCCCGCGATTTATCGGTCATCCAGACGCCACCCCCCAACCGTTATCCCATCCAAACAGAAGTACATACCTTCAACGAAGAAATCATTGCTGAGGCGATTAACTTTGAAATGAGTCGCAATGGACAGGTGTTCTTTGTAAATAACCGTATACAGAACCTGGAGGAACTGAAAGCGCTCATTCTTCGGCATATTCCCGATTGTCGGGTAGCTATCGGACATGGACAGATGAAACCGGAGGATTTGGAAAAGATAATTCTTGGTTTTGTGAACTACGATTATGATGTGCTTCTGGCCACTACCATCATTGAGAGCGGCATTGACATTCCGAATGCCAATACCATCCTCATCAATGCGGCACAGAACTTCGGCTTGAGCGACCTTCATCAGATGCGCGGACGTGTAGGTAGAAGTAATCGCAAGGCTTTCTGCTATTTGTTGGCGCCGCCGCTCAGTGTGCTTTCTCCCGAGGCGAAACGACGCTTGCAGGCCATTGAGAATTTCAGCGGGTTGGGAAGTGGCATCCACATTGCCATGCAGGATCTTGACATTCGTGGGGCAGGGAATATGTTGGGAGCTGAGCAGAGCGGATTCATTGCTGACCTTGGATATGAAACCTATCAGAAAATTTTGGCCGAAGCTGTCAAGGAACTGAAAGAGGATGAGTTCAGCGAGGTATATCAAGAGGAATTGAAGACCTCCGGTGAAGAGAAAATCAGTGGCGAAGACTTCGTGACTGAATGTCAGGTGGAAAGCGACCTCGAACTGCTTTTTCCCAACGAATACATTCCCAGCTCAAGCGAGCGCATGCTGCTTTATCGCGAGCTAGACGGATTGGAGCTGGATAAAGAAGTCCTTGATTTCAAGGCACGTTTGGAAGACCGTTTCGGTAAGGTTCCGCATGAAGGGCAGGAATTGCTTCGTATCGTTCCTCTTCGCCGTTTGGCAAAACGCTTGGGGGCCGAGAAGATTTTCCTGAAAGCGGGAAGAATGACCTTGTTTTTTGTGAGTAATCCTGACAGCCCGTACTATCAGAGTGCCGCTTTCGGTAAGGTGATAGGCTATATGGGGCATAATCCACGATATTGTAACTTGCGTGAAGTGAACGGCAAGCGAAGTATGGTCGTGAAGAACGTGGAAAATGTGGAAATCGCTGTGAGTATTCTCCAAGAAATCGTGAGTATGGAGGGGTAATGTTTCCTGACGCGCTTATCTTTAGGCCGACACGTATATCTGTTATCGTCAAGATGGATATATCTTAAACGGTATGCGTATATACGTGTCGGACAATATCTTTACTTTATCAACTCATACTCCCGTGTGCCGATACCTATCTTTTCGGCATGTTCCAGACATGACTTCCATTCGGTTTCAGGGTTGGAGTTCTTGAAATGGTCATGATGGTCATGAAAGTCTGGTTTGTGCATTTCGTCATAGAGTTGGCTGCCTGGCATCGGGGTAGCGGCCAGACAGGCATCCACGCAGGCCTGGTCGAGTGCCAACGGATCCTTGGATACGAACATGCCGATGTTCGGGAGGATAGGAGCATCGTTTTCGGGATGGCAATCACAGTTCGGCGAGATATCCAGAACGAGCGAAATGTGGAAATGGGGACGTCCGTCGATGACTGCCTTGGCATATTCCGCCATCTTGTAGTTCAACAATTGGGGCGCATGATAGTCGGAGGAGGAGATGGCGTCGAAGTTGCATGCAGCAATGCATCGGCCACAGCCTACACAGTTGTCCGTGTTGACGGTCATCTTCTTGGTTTCGGTGTTGAATTCGAGGGCACTGTTGGCACATTGGGCGAGGCATCGTTTGCATCCGCGGCAAAGTTCCTGATCAATCTCTGTCTTGCCGCTGATGTGTTGCTCACACTTGCCGGCGCGCGAACCGCATCCCATACCGATGTTCTTGATGGCTCCCCCAAACCCCGTCATTTCATGTCCTTTGAAATGGTTGAGGCTGATGAACACATCGGCATCCATTACCGCACGGCCTATCTTGGCTTTCTCTACATATTCTCCACCGATGACCGGCACTTCGACATCGTCGGTACCTTTCAATCCGTCGCCGATGAGAATCGGACAGCCCACTGTCAAAGGTGTGAATCCGTTCTCCCAAGCACAATATAAGTGCTCCAATGCATTCTTGCGACTGCCCGGATAAAGCGTGTTGCAATCAGTAAGGAAAGGTTTCCCTCCCAATTCTTTCACTACATCCACTACAGCGCGGGCATAATTAGGTCGGAGATAAGAGATGTTTCCCAATTCACCGAAGTGCATCTTGATAGCCACGAACTTGCCATCGAGGTCGAGATCTGCAATGCCTGCTTTCTTGATTAGTTTCTTTAACTTGGTGGGGAGACCGTCACCATTGGCCTTCGTACGGAAGTCTGTAAAATATACTTTTGCTTTTTTCATAATGATTTTTGGCTATTTATTTTGCAAAGTAAGTGAAATAAATGGATAAATTGTTAGGAATTGTAGATAATTACTATCTTTGCGCAATATAAAATGGAAGAATAACATGAAAGTAACAATACTTCAACGTGATATTGAGTGGGCAAATCCGGCCGTTAATGTGAAAAGGGCTGATGAGGCCATCGACCGCAATCCCGGTGCCGACCTCTATGTACTGCCCGAGATGTTTTCGACAGGTTTTTGTACGGAGCCGGCAGGAATTGCCGAAAGTTCCGATAGTGATACCCTCCATTGGATGAAGTACAAGGCTGCTGCTATTGGTGCTGCCATTGCCGGAAGCATCGCCGTGACCAAAGATGGCAAGTATTACAACCGATTCTATTTCGTTAAACCCGATGGTGAGGTGACTTGGTACGACAAGAAGCATCTTTTTACTTATGGTGGAGAGCACAAGCGTTTTACCGCTGGTACAGAAAGAGTGGTGGTAGAATGGCGAGGTGTACGCATCTTGTTGGAAGTGTGCTACGACCTGCGTTTCCCCGTTTGGGCACGCAACCGTGGCGATTATGACATGATTCTCTACGTGGCCAGTTGGCCCACACCGAGAGTGAGTGCATGGAGTGCCTTACTCGTAGCTCGTGCCATCGAAAACCAATGCTATGTAGCAGGAGTGAATCGTGTAGGAACTGACCCGGCTTGCGAGTATTCCGGAGGAAGCGTGATTATCGATCCATACGGAAAGACGATGGCTGCTTGTACGATGGGTGAAGAATGTGAAGTGTCGGCCGAAGTCGATATGGAGAAACTGAATGCGTTTAGAGAAAAATTCCCGGTGTTGAGTGATGCCGATGATTTTGAAAGAAAATAAATAACTATGATAGAAAGAAAACTACTTTTGGGCGATGAAGCGATAGCTTTGGGAGCCATTCATGCCGGCATTAGCGGTGTGTATGCTTATCCCGGTACGCCCTCGACAGAGATAACCGAATTTATCCAAGGCCATGCACCCGAAGTGCGTAGCCGTTGGTGTACAAACGAAAAGACGGCAATGGAAGCCGCTCTCGGTATGGCTTATGCCGGTAAACGTGCCTTGGTATGCATGAAGCACGTGGGTATGAACGTGGCAGCCGACGCTTTTGTCAACTCTGCCATTACCGGTGTGAATGGTGGCTTGGTAGTCTTGGCTGCTGACGACCCTTCCATGCACTCGTCACAGAACGAGCAGGATTCCCGTTTCTATGGCAAGTTCGCCATGATTCCTATTCTCGAACCGTCTACCCAACAGGAAGCGTATGACATGATGGCCTATGCCTATCAGTTGTCGGAAGAAACCAAGCTCCCGGTATTGATGCGTGTAGTAACCCGTTTGGCACACTCCCGTGCCGGTGTGGTGGTGAGAGAGCCGTTGGCACAAAACGGGTTGAATCCGGAAACAGACCGTACTCATTGGGTGTTGCTCCCGGCTAATGCGCGTCGTCAGTATGCATCGTTGGTTGGCAAGCAAGGAGACCTCCTCGCATCGTCAGAAAACTCACCTTATAATCACTCAGAACTCATAACTCATAACTCAAAACTCGGTGTCATTGCTTGTGGTATTGCTTATAATTATGTAATGGAGAACAATCCGCAAGAGTTGGGTATTCCTGTTTTGAAAGTATCTCAATATCCATTGCCGGAAGCTGCTATCAAGACGTTGGCCGAACAATGCGATGCGTTGCTCATTGCCGAAGACGGTCAGCCACTCGTGGAAGAACAAGTGAAATCCATCCTCGGTGCCGATTATCCCTTGAAGGGCCGTTTGACAGGCGATTTGCCTCGTATGGGTGAATTGACCCCCGATAGTGTAGGAGCGGCTCTCGGTGTGAACATCGAGCAGCCTTATACCAATGCTCAAAACGTAATGCCTCGTCCGCCGGCTTTGTGTCAGGGATGTGGTCATCGCGATGTATACGATGCATTGAATAAGGTAGCTGCTGAGTACGAAGGTGCCCGTATCTTTGGAGATATCGGTTGCTATACATTGGGTGCGTTGCCTCCGTTCCGTGCCATCGACAGTTGTGTAGACATGGGAGCCTCCATTACCATGGCAAAGGGTGCGGCCGATGCCGGTGTATTCCCAGCCATTGCCGTGATTGGTGACTCGACCTTCACGCACTCAGGCATGACCGGTTTGCTCGATGCCATCAACGACAACGCCAACATTACCGTGGTGATTTCGGATAACTTGACTACCGCCATGACCGGTGGTCAGGATTCAGCCGGTACCAATAAGTTCGAAGCTATCTGCCTCGGCTTGGGATTGGCTCCTGAACATGTACGTGTGGTAGTTCCATTGCCCAAGAATATGGAAGAGATTACCCGTACCATCCGCGAAGAAATCGAATACAAAGGCGTATCTGTCATCATCCCTCGTCGTGAATGTATGCAGACCCTTCAACGCAAACTTAGAAACAAGAAGAAATAATTGAGTGACTAGCTACTAGTGACTGGCGACTAGTAGCTGTGCGTTACACTTCGCTTCACGGAACTAGTAGCTAGTCACTAATCACTAGTAACTGAAAATGAAAAAAGACATCATACTTGCCGGCGTGGGAGGACAAGGCATCCTCACCATTGCCACCATCATAGGCGATGCGGCCACTGCCGCAGGCTTGAACTTGAAGCAGGCCGAGGTACACGGCATGAGTCAGCGTGGAGGGGATGTACAATCCAACCTCCGTCTCTCGACCGACCTCATCCACTCGGATTTGATTAAGCAAGGAGCAGCCGATTTGATTATCTCCATGGAGCCGATGGAAGCCCTCCGTTATCTGCCTTATTTGAATAAGGAAGGATGGGTGGTGACCTCCTCGCATCCGTTCAAGAACATCCCCAACTATCCCGAAGAAGAAGCCTTGATGCAGGAATTGAATGCTTTACCGAAGGTAGCTGCCCTCCCGATAGAAGATGTAGCAAAAGAAAACAACCTGCCGAAGAGTGCCAATGTGGTGTTGCTCGGCATGGCGGCCAAGTACATCGAAATCCTCACTCCTGAACAACTTCGTGAAAGCATTGCACGGGTGTTTGCTGCGAAGGGGGAAAAGATTGTAGAAGCGAATCAGCAAGCGTTCGATTTGGGATTGAATGCGGTAAAATAGGGTTTCCATGAATGAATCGACGGGTGATAAATATAAGGTGATGCGTACTCAAGTCTTTTGGGAAGAATTGTATTTCTACCAAAAGTCAGTAGTGCTTTATCAGTTGACCTATATTTTCATTCAGAGATATTTGAAACGTGGCGATCGCACCATTGACCAGATGCTTCAAGCAGCTCGCTCTGGCAAACAGAATATCGTGGAAGGTTCAGCGGATGGCGTCACCTCCATGGAGATGGAACTAAAGCTGTTGAATGTAGCAAGAGCCAGTTTGAAAGAATTGAGAGAAGATTACGAAGATTACATTCTTTCTCGGAAACTGACTCGTTGGGATGTTAAACATCCTCGTTATGACACGATGCTTAAGTTCTGTCGAAAACATAATAAGTGGGATGAATACTCTCCTTATGTGGATAAGTGGAATGATGAGGAAATAGCCAATATTTGCTTAACCTTGTGTCACATGGTAGATAAAATGATGATGACTTATCAAGAAAAATTGGAAAAAGATTTTGTAGCAAATGGCGGTATCAAGGAAAGAATGGCTGCTGCCCGGATGAAGTATCGTACTGACCAAAAGGAGGAAATAGAACGTTTGAGGCGGAGAGTGGCATATTTGGAGAGTAAATTAATAGAGAATGGTATAGAATTTTGATTATTTGCTAGATTTCTAGACAACTAGATACTCTAGGTTTTATAAATATAAAACCAAATGAAAATATTCAGTGAAGAACTAGTAGAAAAGGCGGCACGCGAATGTAAGGTGGCCGACCTTTCGAGAGCGACCATCGGCGAAGTGCTGTTGGTGGCGCAATATTTGGAAAAGGAAACAGGTATTCCGTTCATCCGTATGGACCAGGGATCTCCGGGCTTGCCCGTCAATCAAAAAGGTGTGGAGGCCGAAAAGGCGGCACTCGATAGAGGCGTGGGTTCGCAATATCCGGCGGCTGCCGGTGTGCCCGAATTGAAACATGAAGCATCCCGTTTCGTAAAGGCATTCCTCAATGTCGATATCAGTGCCCGTTCGTGTGTGCCAACCGTGGGAAGTGTGGCAGGATCGTTCGGTTCATTCATCGCCTGTACGCAACGTACACCGGGTAAGAACAAAGTACTATTCATCGATCCAGGTTTTCCTATCCAGAAATCCCAACTCCGTGTCATTGGAGCTGATTGGGTGGAGTTTGACATTTACCATCATCGTGGCAAGGCACTCCGTGAAAAGCTGGAGAGCATGTTGGAAGCAGGCGATATTGCCGCCATCGTATATTCCAATCCGAACAATCCGGCATGGATTTGCTTGGAAGAAGAGGAGTTGGCCATTATCGGTGAACTGGCTACGAAGTATGATGTGATTGTAATGGAAGACTTGGCATACTTCTGCATGGACTTCCGTCGCGATATGGGACATCCGTTCGAACCTCCTTATCCGCCGACTGTGGCACATTATACCGATAACTACATCCTGATGCTTTCATCTTCGAAGATATTCAGCTATGCCGGTCAGCGTATGGCATTGACTTGCATCAGCGACAAGCTCTTCGACAGACACTTCCCAGCATTGGCAGAACGATACAAGGATGCAGGCGTGTTCGGTCAGACCCTCATTGCTTCCATCCTTTATATGATTACTTCAGGATGTACGGCTTCCACGCAATATGCGTATGCCGAGATGCTCCGCCTCTCTACCGAAGGTGAAATCAACTTCGTGGAAGATACCCGTGAATATGCACGTCGGGCCGAAAAGATGAAGAAGATATTTACCGATAACGGTTTCCACATCGTGTACGATTACGATGCAACCCAAGTGGTGGGCGACGGATTCTTCTTTACCATCGGCTACGGCAATATGAGCGGAGGCGACCTGTTGAAAGAACTGTTGTATTACGGGGTAAGTAGTATCAATCTGTCTACTACCGGAAGTGAACAGCAGGGTGTGCGTGCTTGTACTTCCCGTATGCAGGACGACCTTTATGAGGTGATGGAAGAACGCATGAAGGCGTTCCATGAAGACCATCAATAAGGAGACCCACCCCCTTCCCCTCCCTGGATGGAGGGGAGAAGAAGAGAAAATGAATGAAAAACGAATAATATAATTAAGGATAGAACATTTCATCCCCTCCCTGAATGGAGGGGAAGGGGTGGGTCTATAAAATAACAACATACAATTATGATTTGGAATCCTAACAAAGAATGTATGAGCCGCGATGAGATGCACGCATTGCAGAGCAAGCGGCTTCAAAAGCTGGTAACATATGTTTACCACAACGTACCATTTTATAGAAACAAGATGCAGGAGATGGACCTCTCACCGGAGGACATCCGCAGCATCGACGATATCGTGAAGTTGCCTTTCACTACCAAGCAGGACTTGCGCGACAACTATCCGTATGGCTTGCAGGCGGCTCCTCCTTCAGAAATCGTGCGTGTACATGCTTCATCGGGCACTACCGGCAATCCTACCATCGTAGGCTATACCCGTAAGGACTTGGCCGTATGGAGTGAAGTGATGGCACGATGCCTTACCGCCTATGGCGTAACCCGTGACGATACATTCTCGGTGGCTTATGGCTATGGCTTGTTTACCGGAGGTTTGGGCGCCCACTATGGTGTGGAAAACCTCGGCGCAACCGTTATCCCTACTTCAACGGGTAATACCGAAAAGCATATCCGACTCATTCGCGACTTGAAGATTTCGGGTATTGCTTGTACCCCTTCCTATGCGCTTTACCTGGCTGAAACCCTCAATAAGATGGGCTTGACCAAGGAAGACATCGGCTTGCGTATCGGTGCGTTCGGTGCTGAACCTTGGACAGAAAACATGCGCAAGGAAATCGAAGAACGTCTCGGTTTGAAGGGTTACAACATCTATGGTTTGAGCGAAATCATGGGCCCGGGTGTGTCGTACGAATGTCAGGAACAAAATGGCTCGCACATCAACGAAGACCATTTCTATCCCGAAATCATCAACCCCGAAACCCTCGAACAATTGCCATACGGCACTCAGGGCGAACTCGTGTTCACTACCCTTACCAAGGAAGGCATGCCGGTGCTCCGTTACCGCACCAAGGACCTCTGTACCCTCTACAACGACCCGTGTCCGTGCGGACGTACCTCGGTGAAGATGGGACGCATCATGGGTCGCAGCGACGATATGCTCATCATCCGTGGTATCAACGTATTCCCGTCGCAGGTAGAAAGCGTTATCCTCACCATGAAGGAATTTGAACCGCAGTACATGCTCGTTGTAGACCGTGTGAAGAATCTCGATACCCTTCAGGTTCAAGTGGAAGTGCGTAAGGACTTCTTCAGCGACGATATGGGCCGTATGCTCGCCATGAAGAAGGCATTGGCCGACAAGCTGAAGAGCGTGCTCTCCATCAGTGCCGATGTGAAGCTCATGGAACCGGGCAGCATCGAGCGTAGCCAGGGCAAGGGCAAGCATGTGATAGATAACCGTAAATTAGTGTAATGGATAATTCACCACAGAGTACACAGAGTTCCACGGAGTTTTTAATGGATTTATGGACGAAGAAAAAGAGACCTCTGTGTTACTCCGTGTTCTCTGTGGTGGAAAATTAAATCAAAAAATATTATGACAATCAAACAACTCTCCGTTTTTCTGGAAAACAAGACCGGAAGAATCAATGAAGTGACCAAGATTTTGGGCAAGCATGGCATCAACATGCATGCATTCAGTATGGCAGAATCGACCGATTTCGGTATCCTTCGCCTTATTGTCAGCGAAGTGGACAAGGCTGTAGAAGTGCTCCGTAGCGAGAGCTTTGCCGTGATGCTCACCGATGTGGTATGTATTTCATGCCCGAACGTAGCCGGCTCGCTTTCGGCCATCCTTGAAACATTGGCTGAAAAGGAAATCTTCATCGAATATATGTATGCCTTCGCTGAAGGCGACAAGGCCAATGTCGTGATTCGTCCGAACGATTTGGAAAAGTGTGTACAGGTGCTGAAAGAATGCTCTTGTAGCATTAACAGCAAGTTCTGACACGGTTTTCCGTAGAATGATAGAAGTGGATGTGTTACAATACGCATCCACTTTTTTTTGGCCCAGATTTATTTATGACATACGGCCTTTTCTTTTTTCTCATCTTTCACTATCTTTGTCACACATATAGAAGGAATCATGAAGAATATTTGGAAATATTTGGTTGTCAGTGCATGGCTGGTGATGTTGCCGGTGCTGTTCTCGTGTTCGGATGCAAACGATGATGCAAGGGAAATTCCCGTAGTGAAACCCGATGTACCAATGGGTGATGGAACGGATTACTATACAAAGCCGGAATGCTATGCCAATTTCTTTGCCTACAATGTGCTGAATGATGTCTACCTTTGGAAGAAGGAGATAGCGACTGAACTGGAAGGATGGCAGATTGATGAGAATCCGATAGCCAAGCTGAAGGAAATCCGCTATAAGGACGAGTTGGGCCGTGAAGTCGACAAATGGTCGATGGTGACCGATGACTATGCGAGCTTCATAGGAGGAGTTGACGGAGTGTCGACAACCTATGGTTACGACTTCCAGCTGTATTGGAAGGATGACCGGCAGGAAGAAATCGTGGCCGTCGTAACCTTCACCTATGCTGACGGACCGGCACGTGAGGCCGGCTTGAAGCGGGGTGACGCTATCTTTACAGTCGATGGTGCAGCCATTACGTTGGACAATTATGAAACCCTGTTGTATTCAGATTCCGTGGAACTCGGTGTGCTGAATGAAGATAACGACGGGCTGCGTTCAGTTTCGATGACGGCCGTCAATATGTATGAAGACCCCGTGCTGATGGATTCCATCTACCTCTGTGGCCCCACCAAGGTGGGCTATCTGGCATACACCAGCTTCACGCTCGAGTCGTGTGGACGACTGATAGACGTGTGCAAACGCTTCAAGCAGCGGGGAGTGACGGAACTGATTCTCGACCTGCGTTACAACGGCGGAGGATATGTCGTTACGGAAAACCTGCTTGCATCCATGTTGGCTCCTGAAAAGGCCGTGCAGGGCAAGCAAGTGTTCGAAACCGAAATCTGGAATGACGACTATATGGCCAAATACGAGTCGAAAGGTGAAGACCTGAACACCTATTTCCAGACCGTGTACAAATTCGAGGACCACAATCAGCAGAACCATTCCTATTCGACGGCCGATGCCAACATCGGTTTGAACAAGATCTATGCACTGGTCAGTGGCAGTACCGCTTCCGCCTCCGAGTCTATACTTGTGGGACTGATGCCCTATCTGGACATTGAAATCATCGGTATGCAGACCCATGGCAAGTATTGCACGGGTAAGATTCTGAGTGCTACCGATTGGTTCTCGAGTGTGGAGAAGCAATTGGAGAAGAAGGGACAAAGCATAGCCAGCGAGTTTCCCGAGTTCAGGAAATGGGAATCGTATGCCCACAATTGGGGCATCTATGTCATGATTAACCGTTATGCAGACCGGGATGGCAACAATCCATGCATCCCCGACGGGCTGACTCCCGATGTCGTGTTGGAGGACAATCCTCAAGAGCCTTATCCCCTGGGCGACGACCGCGAAGCCTTGTTGCGTAGGGCACTGAAGGAAGCGGGAAAGGCCGACCTGACAGCGTTGCCGGCCCTGTCGCGCGCTTCGTCTCCGTGGGGCAAGCCCTTGATGGTGAAGTCACATCGTCCGCTGGATGGCAAGCGGATAGTGATGGATACTATCCAGCGTGACTATTCGTTGCAACGGGTGGAGTGAGGCAAACTCCGTACCATCCCTTTTATCTTCCTATATATAGGGAATTGAACTTGAATTCATCGTCACTAAGTTCAGCTGCGATTGATTTACAGTTAGTTACACTGAACTTTCTTGATTGTTCATCCGCAGATAACGCAGATGACGCAGATTTTATTTTCCGTGTCATCCTGATTGAAGTAAAACTCCTCCTCTGTTTATAGAGGAGGGGGACCGCTTGCGGTGGAGGAGTTTTGTGTTACGGCGGATATGATTTCTGTTTCCAAAACTCAAGGAACTTCATTGTAACCTCCTGATATTCAGTCTTGACTGAACTTAGTGACGATGATTTTCAACCTCATCTCACTATATAATAGTAGAAACACGCCATGGTGTGTCCGGGATTTGTTGAGGAAAATAAAAGAGATAAAGTCCGATAGCCTGAAAGGCTAAACTTTTAAATAGCCGCGGGTTTTCAAACCCGTGGAGACAAACGATTTCCCACCCCTATCTATCAGTCTGAAAGACTGAACCTCGTGAATGGA
>JAFVTL010000013.1 GCA_017503235.1 Bacteroidaceae bacterium
ATTGGCCTTTATCTCCCCAAGGAGCGAAGCGACTATCTCCATTTAACTCCCTCTATCTCCCATGAACAAACACGGGACGCAGCACGCTACGTCCCTACTGGTTGGTGTTCACAGGTTCTTTGTTTCACTTAGGGTGACATGGAAAAAGAAAAATCCGCGTCATCTGCGGATGAAAAATCGAGGAAGTTCAGTGTAACTTGCTGGGAATCAGCCGAGGCTGAACTTAGTGACGATGAATATCAACTTCAACTCCCTATATATAGGAGGCATTGAGAATGATTCGTACATTCGGATTGAAAAACAAGATTCCCGAGATTCAGCAAAACTTGTTCGTGAATCCCGGGAATAAACTATATTAGCAATGTCCGGTTATTTCCGTACTCCGTTCAAGAAATCAACCATCTTCTGAAGGTTTTCCTTCGTATACATGTTGAAACCATGACCACCACCTTCAACGATGACACATTCACACTTGGCTCCTGCTTCCTGCAAAGCCTTGTAGAAACGTTCACCCTGACATACGGGCACTACATTGTCCGCTGTTCCATGGAAGATATGGATGGGAGGATTCTTTTCGTTGGCGAAGAAAATCGGGCTGAGCAACGCATACTTGTTTTCATTGCCTTCCATCGGAACGCCAATCATCACTTCTTCAGGCGACTTAGGCATCTTCATACCTTCGCCACAGTCCATGTTCTGAAGGTCAACGGGACCCGACCAGTCGCAAGCTGCATTCACATCGCTGCTTTCCGAAGTATAAGCGCCCAACGAGCCTTCTAGGTCAATGGTATCATCACCCAAGGTATAGGTCTTCAGTCCGGTAGTTACCGCTGCCAATGAAGCCAAATGGCCGCCTGAGGAGAAACCGCTTGTAGCAATGAACGAAGTGTCCAATTTATACTTGGCTGCTTCACCACGGATGAAACGGATAACCGCCTTGATGTCATGAATCTGTGCCGGATAGAGTGCATCGGTGCTGGCACGATGGTTCGGAGTCACTACCGCATAGCCGGCATCGAGCAAAGCGGCACAAATGGTATGCAAATCGGCCATTCCCTTCGAGTTGTTGCTGAACCAGGCACTGCCATAGATATGTACAACTACCGGATAGGATTCCTTTTCCACCTTAGGCAAATAAATGTCCAACGTATGGAACGCTTCACCATCACCGACATAATTGAGGTCGGCAAACTTCTGTGAATACTCAATCTGGCGGTCACTGGCCTGACTGCCACCAAATGCAATCTGTGCGGATGCAGTGGCCGCGCAAGCCAATGCAACCAAGGAAACAATTAGTTTTCTCATGTCTTTTAAGTTATTATTTGTATTCAAATGATTGTACGTCTACATAACCGCCCAATTTCTTGGTGGCATAATTGAAGATGGCAAACTTACTGCCCATAAACATACGGCGGTAGTCGAACACCATCTTGACAGGACGACCAACGGTAGTCCAGTTTTCTCCATCCAGACTATAGGAGAATACGGCCCAGTCCTTGTCCAATCCGAACTCACCATCTATCTTCAAATAGATTTGTTTCTTTTTGAGCGGGATACGAGCCATCTCTTCTGTCTGCACTTCACGGATGGAATGCTTGCGGTCGAAACTTGTTTTCTGTTCGCTCATGACCAATTCCAGCTTCTTGCCGTTCTTCTCAACAGTCAATACGCCACTATCCCCATTGAAGGCGGAGAATCCGGCACGGTCGCCGTCCTTCATCTTACGCAAATCCAGACATACGATACCCGTACACTTCGGCCCTACCATACGTTGGGTCAATGTATTCGGAGCTACAAACAGATGGTCTACGATACGAGATGTCTTCAGACGTAAGGCACCGGGCTTTTCTGTCAAGCTCCAAGCCTCATCGACCGGATTATGGTTCCATTGCCAATAAAGCGAGAGTTTGTCTGATTCAAAGTCATCCGAGCCACAAATACCCGTCATGGCAGTATGAGGAATGTCCGTATTGTTAGGGATACGTCCATACTCATCACCCAATATCGGCCAACCGTCAATCCATGTACACGGCATCAGACAAGGTACACGCCCCACACCATTTCGGTCCTGGAAGATAAGGCCATGCCATTGTCCGTCATTACCTCTTACGATAGCACCCTGACCAACGCCACCGTAACCTTCAAATTCAGTTTCAAGAATAACCTTCTTTTCATAGGGACCGGTAATCTTGTCTGCACGATAACATACCTCACGACGCAAACGGCCAGGGATGCTCCAGTCCATCGAAATCATCATCAGATAGTACTTCCCATTGTGCTTGAAAGCATTACTACCTTCCAACAAACCTTGTTCGTCCGCATCACGCTCGAAGATTTTCATATCTGTTCCACCAGGTAGTGCATCGCTCAAGTCGGCTTTCAATTCTGTCAATTGTCCGGTACTATGGAACAAATATACCCGTCCGTCATCATCAAACAGCAGAGAGCCGTCGTGGAAGTGACGTGGGCGCGACAACAATGTCCACTCGCCTGCCGGGTCCTTGGTCGTATAGACGAAACCACGACCTGGAGCGCCATTGGCGCTGAACCATACATAGAAAGTTCCGTTATGATAGCGGATGGAAGAAGCCCATTGTCCCTTACCATAAGCCGTCTCACCTATCAGGTTATAGCGGTCGCCATCATCAATACGCGGGAAAACATAACTGATTGTCTCCCAATTCTGCATATCCTTGGAACGCATGATAGGTGCACCCGGCATCAGATGCATGGTAGTACTGATCATATAGTAGTATTCACCGTCGGTACAAAGCGACATATCAGGAACATCCGCATAAAGAATCGGGTTGCGATAAGTGCCTTCCTTTTCACGATAGTTCACACAAAGCAACTTGTGTGCATAGCGTCTGCCCAAGATGCGATAGCCTTCAGCCGTAAAATGAAGGCGGTCCCAAGCAGATGGGCATCCTTTGGAGGAGATGACATGAGCCGTAGGTATCACCTCAGGTAGCGTGGCAATGATTTCATTCATGCTGGCACAAGCACCGTTCTGCTCGGCGTGTACCACTTCGCCTGCCAGCAAAGGAACATTTTCAGCCTGAAGCCCCAAATCCACCAAAAGGTTTTCATAAACGCCTTTCACCTTCATCGGCCATTCTTTGTCACCGGTGTTTGATTCTCCTTGATGAAGCAGAATGCCCTTGATGACCCCACTTTTCTGGGCTTCTTTAGCCAATTCCACCAAACGGGCATAAGGATTGTTGTCATATTCCTTGGCCATGTTCTTCAACCAATCAGCCTGTTTTTCCAAGTTGGACATATAATTCTCCTTATCAAACAGTTCAATATGGCATCCGCCTATTGATACATTGATAATGCCCACTCTGATTTCTTCCGGCAAATTTTCGACCAATGTCCGTCCGAAATAATCGCCCGGTGTCAAGCCGGTGTAGCAACGTGCCAAGGGTGGTACGGCTGTATACCATTGTCCTTTCACCCGACCGAGTGAAGGACAGTCTACTGCCGACATCATCAGGAAACGTTCACTGACGCCAACCGTATCCTGAGCCTCGATTCTTGCATTACCTTCCATATTCGACTGTCCGAAACACAGGTAAATATGGAAATTCTTATCTTGTGCATAAGATACCGCCGTCAGCAGTAGCATACACCCTAATAATAAATGTCTTCTCATAATCTTCATTTTTCGGTTATTATTCCACAGAACGTTCCACTTCATAAACGCCTCCAGCTTCTGTCACGATATCATATTCATAAGTACGATAAAGAACCGGCTGCTGAGGTTTGATCTGTCTGGAGATTCTCGGTTCCGCAATCTCTGCCGAAGCATACAACGGATTCGGGCAATCTCCCGTAGCCGGTTTCAAGCCTTCACCCTTCAACGGATAATAGGAACGGATACGCAACACACCACCGATACGCGATTGAATACGGGCCTTGTCCAACTGACCGCCCTTCCAATCCATATCGACCACAAAACCTCCACGAGCTACCAATCCCTTCATACTACCTTCCTTCCAGGCATCAGGCAATGCCGGCAAGAGGTGTACAGCATCATCGTGGCTTTGCAACAACATTTCCGCTACACCCGCTGTGTACCCAAAGTTACCGTCAATCTGGAAAGGAGGATGAGCGTCAAACAGATTTGGATAAGTACGTCCGTTCGGGTTTCTTCTCATCTCAGCATCGCTCGGCAAGAGGCAAAGCATATTCTTAATAATCTGATAAGCATGGTTACCATCTAACATGCGTGCCCAGAAATTGATTTTCCAACCGATACTCCATCCTGTAGCCTGGTCACCACGCTGCAAAAGTGTATTCTTGGCAGCCTGGAAAAGAAGCGGATTCTTGGTCGGTGATATTTGGTTGCTCGGATAGAGACCATACAAATGAGAGATGTGACGATGCTCGTTGGTCGGGTCGTCGGCATCAAGCAACCATTCCTGCAATTGGTTATGACGGCCAATCTGCATCGGTGGCAACTGCTTCAATGTTTCTGACAGTTTCTTGGCATAATCCTTGTCCTTACCCAAGATTTCCGTTGCCAACATCGTGGAATACAAAGCATCGAAGGCTATCTGATTGTCCATGGTACAACCTGCTGTAATGGAAGTTCCCGCCCATGCATAACCTTGCTCCGGTGATACGGAAGGAGCAGATACCAGCCATCCGTAACGAGGATGTTTTACCAAATAGCTGACGAAGAAATCAGCTGTTCCTTTCAATATCGGATAATACTTTTCAAGAAATTCCTTATCACCCGTATACAGATAATGTTGCCATAGGTGTTGTGCCAACCAAGCCCCACCATTCGGCCACATACCCCAGAAAGCACCATCTATCGGACCACATACACGCCATATGTCAGTATTGTGATGAGCCATCCAGCCGTCTGCCCCATACAGTACTTGAGCCGTTTCCTTACCAGTCACCGACAAGTCTGAAATCATATCGAACAAAGGTTCGTGAGTCTCAGACAAATTAGTAACTTCTGCCGGCCAATAGTTCATTTCAGCATTGATATTGATAGTATATTTACTATCCCATGGTGCATTCACACTATGATTCCAAATACCCTGTAAGTTAGCTGGCTGACCTCCCGGTTGAGAAGAGGAAATCAGCAGATAGCGTCCATATTGGAACAACAAAGCAGCCAAATGGGGGTCATTCCCCTTCTGGAAGTTCGCTACACGGACATCTGTTTCCTTACGTGAATCTGATGTATATGGAAGTTTGAAGGAAACCCGGTCAAATTGTTCCTTGTAAGCTGCGACATGGGCAGCCAACGCATCATTATAATTGCGTTTTACAGCCTTTTTCAAAGATTCCGCTGCACGCTTGGAAGCATTTCCAGTCACATCCTTATAGTTGACAAAATTGGTTGCCGCTGATATGTATAGAGTAGCAGACGTTGCTCCCTGCACATTCAATTCCTGACCATTCTTCTTCAGCTTTCCGTCAGTTTTCACCTGTATCTGGCATTCAGCATGCATAGCAGCGGGAATTCCTTCATGTTCAACCCCTTTACATTGTACAATCATTTTATTGCCTTTAATCTGTACTTGGGATTCCAACGGACAATTATATCCTAAAGAAAAGTCCAACGCTTTAGCCTCACTGGCTTCCAAACGAACAATGATGACATCATCGGCAAATGACGAAAAAGTAGTACGGGTATAAGTCACTCCGTTCTTTACATAGCGCACTTTAGCTACCGCCTTTTCAATGTCCAATTCACGATAATAGTTATCCGGATTGTCATGATTCGGGAACTTGAGCAGCATACTGCCTAACGTGAGGTACTTCATACCATGCTGACCGGTCAAGAAAGTCTCATTGATCAGGTTTTCGGCATCCTTGAACTTATTCTGAAAGATAAGTTCACGAATCTTGGGCAAAGCATCCTTTGCTTGATCACTATTGTTGTGATGAGGGCCACCCGACCAGAAAGTTTCTTCATTCAGTTGGATTTCTTCTTGCTCAGCACCACCATATTGCATGGCTCCCAAGCGTGAATTACCAACAGGGAGTGCATCAGTCCAGTGCTTTGCCGGACGGGAATACCAAAGTTTCAATCGTTGTGAAGAATACTCATCACGCAACATGTCATAACCCAACAGTTCGAGCATCTTGAAAGCATATCTTCCTCCCAACATCCGATAACCTTCTGCATTGAAGTGGATATGGTCCATCGCAGCAGGACAACCGGAGGAAGGAATGACATGAGCGGTAGGTATCACTTCAGGCAATGTAGCGATTATCTCGTTAAAAGCGCCGCATACACCGCCCTGGTCTGAATGTACCACTTCACCGGCCAACAGAGGAACATCCTTGGCTTCCAATCCTAAATCAGCAAGAATGTTATCATAAACTCCCTTAACCTTTAAAGGCCAATCCTGTTCATTGGGATTCGATTCGCCTTGATGCAGAAGAATACCTTTGATGACTCCCACTTTCTGGGCTTCCTTAGCCAGTTCAATCAACCAACCATACGGATTGTTATCGTATGCTTTAACGGTATTCTTCAGCCAATCCTGTTGGGTTTCTATATGTTCCTTATAGTTATCCTTGTCGAACAATTCGATACGACAACCTCCGATAGAAACATTGATAATGCCCACCTTGACATCGGAAGGAAGATTGGCAACCATAGCACGACCGAAATAATCGCCAGGGGTCAATCCTGTATTACAACGACACAAAGGAGGAACGGCTGTATACCACTGGCCTTTTACCCGTCCCATTTCCGGACAATCAACCGCTGCCATTATCTGGAAACGTTCATCGACTCCTTCTTTGTCCTGTGGTTCAATTCTCGCATTTCCTTCCATATTTGACTGTCCAAAACAGAGATAAATATGGAAATTTTTGTCTTGTGCATACGATGTCACCGCCAGTAACATCAAGCACCAAAGTAACAAGTGTTTTTTCATGCTTATAAAATATTTACCAATTATCGGTTCTAAAGGGAGAAGCCAACAATCCGTCTTTATTACACAGATTTGCATCGTCCGGATTATCACTCCATGCATAACGTACAGCGACCGGATTCTGGACTTCCTTACTGCTGACAATCACTTTGTTTCCACGAATTACAGCATCCGCCCATACAAACTGCTTGTCCTCGCCGGCAATAGCAAAGTGTTTCAAAACACCACCCTTCGCCATCAATCCACGGCCGGTTTCGGTAAAGGAAATAATAATCTTGTTCCCTTCCACCTTCATATCCTTATATACAGGTCCGGAACTGGTTATCTTCTCTCCGTAAACAAGTTTTCGAGCTCCCAAGAACAATCTTTGAGCGACTGCCTTCTTATTCAACGGGTGAATATCATTCCATTCGCCAACATCATAAGTTACCGCCAAAGCTGTATTAGGGATAGTTTTGAAAGTCTGCAACTGTGCTTCACGGATACGAGCCCAACCACTATCTGTCGGTTTATCATGCTTCTCCATAAAATTAGGCAACTGCACCAAAAGGAAAGGTAACTCTGGTTTATTCCACAATTCGCGCCAATTGGTTATCAGGCCTTTCATTAAAGCGCCATATTCATGAGGACGTCCTGAATTGCTTTCGCCTTGGTACCAGATAGCAGCCTTCACTTGATAGTTACGAATCGGATAAATCATTCCATTGTAAAGGCCAGAACCGACCATACCCCGATTCTTCAAGCGTTCCGCATATTGGTTTGCCTCATTCAAATCAAGACCGATTTTATATTTCCATGTTCCGGTCAAATCAATTTCAGCAGCATCTCCAATAATCTTATAAGGCTTGTCTTTTATGAACTCACCGTTGCCTGCCGGAGCATTCAATCTTACAGCTATGACGTTCTTTCCTTTTCTTAATACTCCTGCCGGAATCTGATAACGACGAGGAGGATACTCATAACCGGTTGAACCGACAAAGACTCCATTTACAAATACGGCATCATTATGCATCATCGTTCCCATAGACAATCGGGCATGTCTTCCAACCATGGATTCAGGAATTTCAAATTCCTTTCTCAACCATACGGTTCCACGTACATTGACACCATTCTCTCTCCAAGTACCAGGCATTTGCATGGTTCCCCAGTCGGTATCATCCCATTCCAGAAGGTTCCATTTTCCTTCACCCTTATCGGCTTTTGCCTGTTCCATACCTGCCAAAGCTTCTTTATCCAATATCAGTCTGGGGAATTCCTTCAAATGTTCCTGACTTACCCAGCTTTCAATCGCCGATCCGCCTAAACTTGAAACCAACATACCTTGGGGAACTTTCGTTATTTCATAAGCTTCCATTGCATAGAAATAAGCTAAAGCCGTCCAATTCATGACCTCAGAAGCTACCCCTGAATGCCAAACTGCATTCCCTGCGATTTCTTCCTGTACCGATTCTTTAATGTCCTGTGTCGGAACCTTATAATGACGAATCATATGATTGTTGGACACATTGATTTCCGGAAACATTTCCGTCAATCGGTGAATAGGTGTTTCTTGGTTGGATTGTCCGGAACAAAGCCACACATCTCCCACCAAAACATCACGAATGACAATATCATTCACTTCCAATATATAAGGGCCGCCAGCTTTCTGAGGAGGTAACGTTACCATCCATTCTCCATTTTTATCGGCTTGAGTTTCGTAATAGGCACCTAAAAAACGAACAGTAACCGGTTCACCAGCATCCGCCCAACCCCATATTTTCAATTCCGCATCGCGTTGAAGCACCATCTTGTCGCTTACCAACTTAGGTAAACGCACCTTAGCCATTAACGGTTGTCCGATGAACAACATCCCCAACAACGCTACGCTCAATACTTTCAATCCTATTTTCATAATATTCGAGTTACAGATAGAATTATTTTTCAAGAACAACACCGCCATTGAAAGGAATAGTCAGTGTCACTTCCTGCTTCTTGTTTATCTTCAATGGCTTCAAGCTACCATTCAAGTCCTTGTCATCGCTATAGTATTGTACCGTTTCACCCGCTGCAAACATCGGGAGTTTCAATTTCAGTTTCAATGTTTCCTTCTGACCATTGATAGCAACCACAAACCACTTGTTACCATGACGGCGAGCCATTACGACATATTTGCCAGGATAGCCATCAATGAAACGAACTTCATCCCAAAGTGTAGGAACTTGCTTCATAAAATTGATAGCCCATTCAGGAGCATCGGTCAAGTTGTTAGGAGCCATGGCAAAATGTTGCACCGGACTTTGGAACAATACTGCAGTAGCAAGAGCAAACACATCCGAAGTCTTACGCTTGCTTCCTCGAGGTCCATTATTGGCGTTATAGAACTTATTCAAAGTGCTGCCTCCAAAATCCATGCTACCCACGACATTGCGGATGAACGGATGGATACAGGCATTGAACGCTTCATTATCGCAATTACCCTGAGAGAAATGCAAGTTTTCACTGGCAAGGACTGCTTCACTTGACGCATAATTCGGATACATACGTTCCCATCCGCGAGGTAAAGTGCAACCATGGAAAATACAAAGAATACCATAATCATTGGCGTCAGCCAAAATATCTTCATAAAGCTTCATAGTCACTTGCTTGTCGCCTCCGAAAAAGTCTACCTTTATACCTCGTATACCGATACTTTGCATCCATTTCATTTCTTTACGACGGGCGATTGTGTTATCCATAATGCCACGAGGTCCCTGTGGGGCATCGTTCCAATAACCATTGGAGTTATACCAGAGATAGATTCCTACCCCCTTCTTGGCCCCATATTCTGCCAATTCTTTGATTCTTTCGCGACCGATTTGAGTATCCCACAAAGCATCAATCAGTATGGATTCGTAACCCATAGCAGCCGAGAAATCGATATAACGTTTTTGTTCATCATAATTGGTCGCCCCATCCATACCGATAATCCAACTCCAAGAGCCTCGTCCATAAACGTATTCTTGAGAAGGTTCATAAAGCGGCTTCACCAAATCGAAAGGAACGGTTGTTTCAACTATCGGAGCCAACGTTTCACCGATGGTGATGGTGCGCCATGGAGTTTCACCCGGCAATGGAATACCTGGAGCTACCGTTCCATTTCCATTGTTTTCTTCGGGTTGCGGATAACCGATTGTATAAAGACCATCTTTATGCCCCATCAAACGACTGGCACAATAGGCACTACTTACACCTGTTTCCGAAATAAGTATCCAACCTTTATCATTGTTCTTGAACAAGCAAGGGAAGGTATAACCTTCTCCCCAACCATTCTTTCCGACAGGCTCATCCAACGTATATCCAGTTTCATAACTTGGATAAGTGCGGGCGAAACCGCCCATCGGTTTAACTTGCGGACAAAGGAAAGTCGTGGTACCTTGCGGCATCATAAAGCCTGTTGATTCGCTTTCTACGATACAGCTGAGGGTTTGCCTTTGAGGATACATGCGATATTTGAAAGCCACATCATTATTTCCGATACTGAACACAACATCAAATATCACCTTTCCTTCTTTTTCAAAAGTATAGGTTACTTCGTTAGCTAAATAATTAGCCCGTCTTTGTTTGATGGTAGGAACGGTATAGTCCTCATCGATTTGTTTCACTATTACATCACCATCCTTCAGATTCATTCCTTGGGTAAAGTCACCGATATTCGTTTTCAAACCTAATGGTGAATTTTGAATAAACTCCACTCCATTATAACTGACGCAATACGATGGCTTGCCACCTTCGTCTGATACGGTAACAACCATTTTGCCATCAGGGCTATTGAACGTTTTCTCTAAAGCAAAAGCAGGCATCGAAAGACAAAGGCCTGCCACAATAATTCCTAATGTATTTTTCATCATACGATTTATGATTAAAGACAAAAAGGTTACCATCCACTAAGAATGGTAACCCGATTCATTCATTATTTAAACAAGTGGGGAATAAATTCCTTGAAACAACGTCTCCAAGTGAGCCATTCATGGGCAGTACCTTGCGATTCGTAGAAAGTGACTTCAATACCCATTTCCTTCAAAGACTTGGTCATTTGTTCTGTACCGAAGTTTTCATCCGAACCGCATCCCATGAAGAAGTAGTTCATCTGCTTGTTGAATTTGTCGGCATCGGCAAACACGCCATTGAAACAATTCTTCAAGTCAAGTCCGAAAATGGCTCCACTGAATGTACCGAGATAAGAGAACTTGTCCAAATGCGGAAGCACAACATTGAAACTTTGAAAACCGCCCCATGACAAACCTGCCATTGCACGATTTTCACGATCGGTCTTAGTGCGGAAAGTGGTATCAATCATCGGAATCAAATCTTTCAGAATGACATCATAGAAGGTTGCGCCATATTGATTTCTTGCTTCGTTCGGATTTTCGCCACGCTTTGGAGCAAACGGAGCAGCTACATCACCGCTTTCCATTACCACAATCATAGGTACACATTCGCCTGAAGCAATCAGATTGTCCATGATGTGTTGCATGAATCCTTGTGAACTCCAACCAGTTTCATCCTCACCCATACCGTGTTGCAGATAAAGCACCGGATAACGTTTTTCCAGATTGGTTTCATATTCCGCTGGTGTATAAACCATTGCACGACGATATGACTTCTGGGATTCTGCATAATAAGTGCATGAACGGACTTGTCCGTGAGGAACTTGTTGGGGACGATAATAGTCTCCTTCCGGTCCTTCAGGGATTTCAATACCACCGGCTTCACGATTGCAACCGAAGAATGAATAAGTTGCCGGATCAATGACAGACATACCATCGGCTATCAGGAAATAATAATGGAATCCTACCACCAACGGATCGGTCGTAGCTGTCCAAAATCCTTGTTCGTCCTTTACCATCGGATACTTCTTACCGCAAATATCCACTTGCAGATTGGTGGAATTAGGAGCGTGAAGACGGAAATACACACGACCTTCCGCATCGATACGAGGATAGTCATTACCGGGCACATTGGTAGAAGCCGGTTTGGTAAAACTCATTACATCCTCAACTGAATTTTGGGCTTGCAACCATCCGCACAGGAACAACAAGCCAATCAAAGCTAAAAATCTTCTTGCATTTTTCATATAGCGACTATTTTATTTATTTCAATACAACAAATTCATTTATTTCTTAAACAACAAAGGAGCAAACTGGAAAAGGCTTTCGCGCCACACCGGCCATGTATGACCACCCGGAGTGTCGTAATAGGTATACTTGATACCAATTTCATCGAAGCGTTGTCTCATGACACGGCAGTTATTATAAGCGATATCTTCTTGTCCACCCATCGAGAGCCAGAATTCCTTGAAGCATTTGTTATAGAATTCAGGTTTTTCCTTCAGCATGGCGTAATACTTGTCCGCATCCGAACCTCTTCCCGGCTGAGGCGCAAACCAACCAGAACTGAACACACCTACATACGAGAACAATTCCGGATGCTCCATCACTACATTCAGTGTATGGATACCACCCATTGACAAACCTGCCAAGGCACGTGAATCGGCATCTGTCTTCACACGATAATTAGCTTCAACCACCGGCATGGCATCATTCAGAAGTTCTGAAGTAAAATCACTGGTGTTGCCATCCAACATTGCAATTACCATCGGCACCGCTTCGCCCTTAGCTATCAAATTGTCCATGATGATATCGGTACGTCCTTGTTGTGACCAACCGCGTTCATCCTCACCACCTCCGTGTTGGAGATAAAGAACCGGATATTTCTTTCCGCTCTTTTCATAGCAAGGAGGGGTATAGACAAACATTCGTCTCCATGCATTGGCCGTTTTCGAGAAATAGCGTTTCATACGGATTTCTCCATGAGGAACGTCAGCTATATAGTATTGATCCACACCTTCGGGATAGGGAATTTCAATTCCGCTGGCCGTAGCACTACATCCATAGAAACCTTCAGTAGAAGGATCGGCTACCCTTACTCCGTCAATGAACAGGAAGTAATAATGGAAACCGGGGCCTTGAGGCTCTGTCGTACAAGTCCAATCACCTTTTTCATCACGGGTCATTTCATACTTCTTACCCAAATCCACCTGTACGGATTGTGCACTGGGTGCATTTATTTTAAACATCACTCTATTGTCCGGCAACACGCGAGGGTATTGCAAATGACGGAGCGCATACTCCGAACGTTGGCCCGGCAATTCCTGCTGACCGGGTTGTGCATAAGCTGTCATCACCATGCCCAGCATGAACAAAGCAGCAAACATTTTCTTCATCATAATCTTCATTTTTATTAAATTATATATAATTTTCAAAGTAAAGTATTTTCGTCCGTTCTGCTACGACTTTATATTACATTTATTTTCGTTCATGTTACACAAGCCACACAAATAGGCATCCGAGGCATTCGTAATCATACCAATTACAAGAAGGGGTGGCAATACGCCAAAGCGATATGAAAAAGTGATTACTCGCACAACATCCGTTTGACAAAGAGAAAACGTCACTTTACAAAGCATAAAGCATCACTTTACGATAAAGAAAACGACGCTTTGTTTCCATCCTGTTTTCCGCCTCGCACCTCCCGTCATAAAACCAGATTTTCCTACTCGTACATCCACGAGTATAAAAATCCCCGCATACTCCTCTCGGAGAACACGGGGAACCATTAAAATGCACAATTTACCAATTCTTCAGAATTGATATATTTTAGGTTACTCGCCCAACAATTCTTTCACAAATTGCTTGGGTTCATAATTTCTGTCAAACAACAAAGGATAATCCGTACGGCCTCGCATCGGAAAATCATTCTTCCATGAATCTCCGTCGGTTACTCCCCAAAAGGTCACACGGGAGATATGACGGGAATGCTTGACAAACAAATTCATAAATTCCATCATCCGCTTGTTCCATGCCTCCAATTCACGGGAAGGCAATTCATTGGGATAAGGATTCATGCTTTGCTCAAAACTGACCGTATCCGTAACATTCGCACTATATCTCACCATAGGCAATGCGCTCATGTCAAATTCTGTAATCATAACCTTCACATTCAATTTGGAGAAAGCTTCTATACTGGCTTCAAAATCCGATATTTGAGGATACTCCATCCCCACATGTCCTTGCATGCCCACCGCATCAATGCGGATTCCGCGCGCCTTCAAATCTTCCACCAACTTGATAACCGCACGACGTTTTCCTTCGAAGTGCATGTTGTAATCGTTATAGTAGAGTTCTGCTTCTGGATCGGCCTCGTAGGCGTATTGGAATGCCAATGGTACAAACTCTTCACCCAAGATCTGATAGAACTTGCTATTGCGGTAGCTTCCATCTTCAAGGATAGCTTCATTGACGACATCCCACCCATGCACACGTCCTTTATAGCGCTTTACTATGGTTGTAATATGATCCTTCATTCGTTGTTTCAACACCTCAGGCGAAACATCTGCCCCATTTTCATCCGTACAGAACCAGGAAGCAAGTTGGGAATGCCAAATCAAGCAATGTCCTACAACGAACATCCCATTTTCTTCACCAAATGCCACAAAACGGTCTGAAAGTTCAAAGTCATACACATTCTCCTCCGGATGTATAATCATACATTTCATGCAATTCTCAGGAACAATAGAATTGAAGTGGGTCTTGACAATATCGAGTGCCGCAGAGTCCTGACCCTGCAATTGCAAATGATTGATGGCCACTCCGACCAGGAAATGATTGCCCAATACATTTTTTAAGTTACGCTCGCTTTCTACGACTGGCTTTCCACTACAAGCCATCAACAACATACATGCCAACGATGCGGCGTACAATAACTTTTTGTTTTTCATGACAGGTATTACTTATACTATTCCAATACTATTTCATCGATTACGATAGGCTTGAAACCTAACGACCAAAATCCAACTATATATAAATGAGAAAATAACAACATTGTCAATAGACAAAATATCTTCATGGTATTCGTGCATTTTAATAGCACTTCAAAATTAGAGATTCTAAAAGGAATAAGAAAGAAACGGCATTACAACGTCTTTCCACAACGTTACATGTAGATTACTTTTTGTTACATATCCCTTTGTTAATATTACAAACAATAAATATAGTAAATAAAATGTTAACCAAATGGATGATTAGAATCAAATTTGACAAGAATATGATTATTCTAACAAGAGTCGCTTCATCGAGCAGAAGTTTATTCGTAAAGAAATTATGGTCGCCAATCCATATCACTCCACTTGAACAGCAGTTTCATTGATTGCAAAATCTGCAATTTCACGACTGCTGATTTCTATTTTCCCGTTGACCAGTTCGGGAATGTTGTATGCATTCATCTGCGCTTCGTAGAAACTCTTCGGATTACGCTGTGGTAGCAAGAAAGGCTTACGAGGAGAACCATTTTCATCTATATAAGCAATATAGGGCTGGGTATAAAGCCCGTTTTCCCGACGGCTACTGAAAACCAGCCAACGGCTATTACTGCTCCACGAATGATAGCTCTCCACATTATCACTGTTCAGTATGTCCAGACGTTGAGTATCTCCAGTTGCCAAATCGACCATATACAAATCTGCATCCTTGTGCCAAATGGAGAAATTACCGTAATCACTCAGCGTATACACTAAAAAACGGCCATCAGGAGACAAGCGAGGAAACGATACACTACGTCCTTCAGTTGGAGCACTATAAATGGTATCCACTTCCGTACCGAACGTACGATTTTCTTCATCGAAACCTATCCTGCATAAGCTATACTTTACTTCCTGATATTGTTGTGGCATGGAATCTACAGCATGCGCACTGCAATAATAAAGAGACTTTCCATCCGGTGAAAAGGTAGGAAATGTTTCATATTCATCGGTCGAGTTCAACAATCCCGAAGTAAACACTTCCCGACGGTTGACATCATACACCACTACATCCGATGCATCATCGCATACCTCAATGCGATTAGGATCCTTCATGTGAAGGAATTGGAAGGTCTTGTTCACCGAAAAAGCAACAAAATCACCCGACGGATGCCAATATGGATAAACCAAAGCTGAAAGGGTATGGTCCGTTTTTGTATCCAGTTTTTCTTTCCTTCCATCCTTGAACAAATAGGTTGCCGCCAATTCTGAGCGAAAATGAAATAGCATCCGTTCCGGATTACGATTGCAGAACGAATGGCAATTCACACAATTGCCCTTCCCCTGTTCATTCTTATAGACAGCTGTTTCTTCAAAACTCTCCAAATGACGCTGATAAATCCCCATCTCCTTCCAAAGGCTATAGCCCGGTGGAATCAAACGATACGTCATATAAGGGTCTATTTCTTCTGCCACATGGACAGAAAAGGGTCGATATGCCTTCCAGCCATCCGCTTCTCTTTCACATAAAATAAACTGGATAGATTGTCCTGTATTTTTATTCAATAGATTCTTCCACCATCCTTCATCAAAAGAAAAGACATTGGCTTCGGCATAATAATCAAGTGTATCTTCAGAAGCAATCACACGAACGCCCCATTTTGAATCCGAATCAACCAACACTTCAAAATCAAGGGGAGCAATGTTTACTGGGACTGTCACATCCTTATAGTCAGGATAAATTTCAACGACTTCATTCGTTTGTCTGACGTTCTGCATAGAAGGAGTACAACCAGCCATACACAAAACCATCACAAACGCCACAAGTGGGAATAATCTATTTCTCATTGTTTATCCTCCTTCAATGATTTCGAATATACTTCATAAAACTGAGACAATATTTTTTGGGACGAGTTGGCATTCAGAATATCCTTCATATCCTTCAACAGGCTTTCATACCTCACATAAGGACTCGTCGGTGAAATGGAAGCTTGTAACTGTCCTAAAACCGAATCTTCGGATACTGCCTTGTCGTTGCTCAAAAAACGACGCATACTTGTTGCCCATTCCTTATAATACAAGGTCTTTTCCAATAAAGCAATATACTTTTCTGCAACGCCATAAGCCCCCAATACTAAATTGGTTTGTATCATCACCTGCAATTCTTTTGGATGGCAAGTACCCGGTGTCAATAAGTTAGCGTCAAATGCCGCCTGTCGTGCCTCACTCACATATCCCCATGAAAAATAAATTTTACTTAACAGGCGCTTTCCGTTCTTCAAATGAGGATCGGCCCACATCAATAGCTGTGTCGGATTTTGTTGATTATATTGTCCATATCTTCCCACCAATTGTTCTTTCTCTGCCAAAGCTAAATTTAGATAACTAAGTAAATAAGTCGGTGTTCTTCGGTCAGCCGTTTCAATAATCCGACTCCATTCACCATTATCCGCCCAATATTGTTCTTGCAGGAAACGATAGCCTCGATGACTATGCACCTTTGTATATAAATTAAAAGCCAAATAAAAGGCAAACACACCGCCTAATACAGCCAACAAGGCTGGTGAAACTTTATCAGAAGGAATCTTGGCAAGAAGACAAGCTATCAACAGCAATAATGGAAGTATTACCCAAGCATAAGCAGGAAAGAAATACGTAGAAGGCCAATCGTAATACATATAAGGTGTAAATGCCGATTCCATATCCTTCACTAAAGACAAACGGACAAAAGTAAAGCCAACCAGAAATGCAACAGCGATATAGGACAGACTCCACCATCCGCGTAATTTTCTCTCAAGCAATTCCATCAAGCAAGCAGTAATTGAAAATACAACAGCCACACTACCGGCCAACCAATAAAGCCCTACTACCATACCCATCCCTATACACATGCGAATAATCCAATGCCGTGAAAGCAAAGAATGGTATCCCCATAATGCCACTACAAACATCAGATAGGCAATATGTCCTTGAAAACGATAATAATCATTTTCAAAACATAGATACAAGAACACAAGAGGAATGAGAGAAAGACCTGTCATCGCAATTCCCGGAAACTTCTTACGAAGAATTAGATAAAATAGGAACGCTATGAGCAGATAACAAACCGCAACCATAATAGTACCTACATAAGGGATACACCAAAATTGAGTCAAAAAGGAAGCCACGACCAAAGCAGTTCCGCCCGGTTGTTGCATTTTATTCCAAAGGTCTGTTGCATCATACAGGAACAAATGATTACTTTCCAATGCAAAGAAACGGTATTCCTGTGTATATTGAATACCTGTTAGCATCAATGCAAACACTACCAGTGCGCCTATAATAAGATAGGTATTTGTACGCATTTTGAAAACTGATACAGATGGAATTTATTATTATTGCGTACAAATGTAATGAAAATTGTTCTTTTATTAGGGGAATCGCTAAAAAAATAAGAGGATGCATCGAAATGCATCCTCTTACTGTTTATTGATGTTTAGGTATTATTCACCTGCCAATGCTTCAGCGAAGCTTGCATAGATATGCTTGCGCTGGTAGCCTTGAGTCCAAATACCAACAGGTTCATCTGCTCTCCAACCAGAGGTCTTCGGAGCATCTGTCAAACACCATTGTGTGATACCATATTGTTGAGCTTCTGGTATAATGTTCAAATAGTTAGAAATGATGAACTTGTAGAATCCTGCCATTTGCTTCTGTTGTTCTTCAGTTACTTGTCCGGTTGTCAAAGTTGTACCGGATGCATCTACATAGCCCATATCCAATTCTGAAATCTTCACCAACTTGCCAGTTTCTGCCATCAATTCAAACATATTGATGATAGCAGCTTCCTGAGCAGCCTGAGTTTCTGCATTCCCGTGGAAGGATACGTGCATCTGAGTACCGATACCGTCAATTTGGGTTACACCGTCAGCTTCCCAAGTTTCAATCCAATGGATCAAACTCTTCAGCTTCTTGTTACCATCCCACCATGATTCGAGGTTGTAGTCGTTGATAAACAACTTCAAAGGTTCTGTACCTTGATAGTATTCGCGAGCCTTAGCTACAACGAAACGTACATATTCTTCATCACCGAGATAATCTTGCCAGTAGAAGTTGTTGGCAGGATCACCATTGTCTGCTGACCACAAGTCGTAGTATTCACCACCACTACCAGAAATAGGTTCGTTAACAACATCCCAAGTAGTTACGTAACCTTCTGTAGCAGTCATCATACCCTTAATCCAGTTGTCCATCGCCCACTTCAATGTGTCAGCCTTTTCTTCCGGAGTCAAAGGAATTACACCACCACCAGCAGTTTCAACAATATACTTGTCAATGATACGAGCCGGTCCAGGATTACCACGCTTTTCCTTAGCGACAAAGTTAGCTGTTCCAGTTGGATCGTCACAATTACCATTGACAATCAGTTCTTCACCATTCAACTTGAAGCTGAGGTTATCGAAGTAATAGCGGTTAGCTTCTCCAAAATCGTTCAAGTTGAAAGCAAATGAATAACATCCGTCTTGTTCAGAGGTCATTGAACCAGAGCTTGTGTACGTTTCCCATTCAGGTGTGAAGTTTATAGTTCCGATTGCTGCCCAATGTTTGTATTCTCCCGGTGCGTTGTGAGTTTGAGTTCCAGCACTTGCTTCCTTATCAGCACGAACATCCATAGATACAGACCATGAGTCACCAGTTTTGAAAGAAACGCCTTCGAATACCAACCAGAACTGAGTATCCCATGGAGCTTCTACCATATTGTCCGATTCTACCATGATACAAGTACGTTCCACTTCTTCAATGGATGGCTTTTCTTCCATGACTGTGTATTCATAGCTGTCAACAATGCGCGAAGGAACCATGTCACCTCGTTTTTCCTTAGAAACAAAATTGGCAGTACCTTCCGGATCATCCATATTACTATTGGTTATCAGTTCTTCACCATTAACGCTGAAACTAATGTTATCGAAGTAATACTTATTAGCTTCTGCAAAGTCATTCAAATTGAAGGCAATAGACATTCCACCAGCAGCTTGAGCATCAAATGTACCTGTTTTCTCAAATGTTTTCCATTCTGTTGTAAATTCTACATTACCGATGGCATTCCAATGTAAATATGCACTTGGCTCAGCATGGACTTGAGTACCAGGGGAAGCAGCTTTGTCTGCGCGTACATCCATTTTTACAGCCCAAGTATCACCTTCATTGAACTTCTTGTCAACTACAATCCAAAACTGGGTATCCCAAGGATATTCAGCCATATCATCCGATTCAACAATGATGCAAGTACGTTCTTCTGTTTTAGTTACAGGAACCAATTCTGGAACGTAATTCTCATCAATTTTATCAGCAATGATACCATTCAGATACTTATTGTTCTGTTGGGAGTGCCATGCTAAGGTATGACCATAAATGGTCGTTCCTGCATCTCTAGCAGCAGTCACAAAACTTTGTACTGTACCAAAGTTCATCTTACCATTGTTGTCCACAACTGATGAGTATTTCATGGCATTGCCTGCAGTCACTTCATCGAAGTTGGAATTCACCAAACGGAATGTTAATCCCTGTCCGGAATAATCCTTAGCATCGATGGCGGCTCCCAACTTCATGTTGGGATTCGCCTTGTAGGTCTTCAAAGGTTCATAGTCATTGAGGTATTCCAATGAACCCATGTTTGCCGGTTTCTGTACATCAAACGCCAACGGGTCGTTGTCTACACATGAGGTAGCCGCAAACGCCAGAAGCAGAGCACCGAATAAATGTTTTGTATATTTCATAACTTATTGTATTAAATGTAAGAAACTACTGTTACTTGGCTGCTGTGCTGAACCATTCAGACTTCACACCTCTGTCACGCCAAACCAAAGTGTCTTTTGTCTGACACTTGATACCGGCATATTCCAGCGTGTAATCCAAATAGAGTGCATCGCGGTCTTCATTACCCCAGCTCTTCTTGTCACCATCTACTACATATTGTCCACTACCGGTTGCTGTTACACCTTCCGTGTCGGAAGTGATGGTACAATTTCCGCTGGCATCAAAAGTAAGCAACAATACAGCATTCATGTTTTTACCTTCTGCATCCTTGGCCGGGTGAGCCCAAGCGATTGTATTCAAAGAACGGGTAGTGATTCCGTCCACTACTTCATCCTTTTCTACATATTGTTTGTGACGTACGGTAGTTCCTTCGATTTCACCACTGTAGTTGTCTACACCGCGACGAAGATAATTGGCGTCATACTGGTTGATGTACTTCACAGCATACAGAATGTAATCCTTTGGTAATACGTCCCAATCACCAGCTACACCGTATTTAGGATTAGATAGCATAGGAACACCACTCAAGATAGAGTCTGCACCGTTTACGCTGGTCATCTTTACAGGAATTACATAGTTGGTGTTTACAGCTTCTGGGTCAGCAAAGAAAGCATCAGTCAACTGTACGGTTACACCACCCAGGATTTCCCCCTTCTTGATAGTAATTTTATCACCAGAAAGCGTATAATAAGATGAAGGCATAGCTACCACATCCTTACCGTTTCCTTCGAAAATCAAACCATCACAAATGGAGTTATCGACGGTAATGCCGATTTCTACATCCTTCTTGTTCGAGTACACACCACCCATGGTAGCCATAATTTGGCATTGGTGGAGGTTATCAAGTGTGGTGTCGTAAAAGTCCTCACCCAAAGTAATGGTACGAATCGGGCTCTGATATGCGAAATATACAGTTGTGTATTCGTAATCAGGGAATTCCCAATCACCGTTTTCACAGGAAGAGAACATACCACACGCCAATGTCAACAGTATAAATAATACTTTTTTCATTTTTCTACAAATTTACTTGTTCAACATTACTTCCAGCCGTCGTTTTGCAACAATTCGCTGAATTTAACAACTTCACTGTATGGTAGTGGACCATAATACATATAATCTTTATAGTCACGCACTTCCACATCCGGAATTTCAGTATAAGTAGTTCCGGTGATACTCATACCCTTAGCTGTTTCGGTCAAAGAAACTTTCCAACGGCGGAGATCCCAGAAGCGATGGCCTTCGAAGCAGAGTTCCAAACGACGTTCGTTACGAATCAATTCACGCATCATGTCCTTGTCGTTGGCGCAAGCGTCCAAATAAGCGTCAGTAGTACCTACACAAATACCAGCACGTTCTCGAATAGCCTTGATGACATCGTATGCAGTAAATCCGTGGTTTCCACCCTTCGGGCCCCAAGCTTCATTGGCAGCTTCAGCAAAACCTAAAAACATTTCTGTATAACGAATCATCGGCTTATAGTGATTGGTATTTACTGTTGCGTTAGAGCTTGGATTTGTTTCCTGAACCAACAATTTTCTCATATAGTAACCGGTACGAGTAGATTGTTCTGTCTTATTTACAGCATCAATGGTACCAGTACCTTCATCTCCGGCATCAGTAGCTATATAAATAGGAGTATTCTGTATACCCGCAGTCTGGCCATTATACAAAATATAAAGAGCTAAACGTGGGTCACGATCCTTATAGGGATCTTGAGGATTATAACCGCTACCGGAAGCTGAAATCGGCAAACCATTAGCCATTGGGAAGGCATCTACCAAGTTTTGAGTCGGATTGACACGACCATTACCTGACAAACTCGGAGGGAAGTTATCTCTTTCGAGAGTTACACTTGGATCTTGGCGGTTATCTCTCCAGAGGATTTCTTTCGGATTGATACCTGTTTCAAATTCCTGAATAGCCTTACTATCTGCATACCAGATATGACCAATCGGGTCAACTTCTGCTACCGGATTGCTACCCAAACCTTTCAGTACCGTTGCCATTTGGTTGGCGGCTTCTTCCCAAGTAATGCCTGAACCTGCGCTATATGCCGGGCTGGCAGCCAGCAAAGCAGCCTGGGCACGGATGGCCTTGGCGATGCGTCCGTTCATACGATTGGAAGCCGCTTCATCAAATACACGGTTGTATTGAGAATAAGTTGCACCCAATGTTGAATACTTAGAGGGGACATTGCTATCGCTATCCACAGCCTTGTAATCTTCTGGAAGAAGTTCAAGTGCTGCATCCACATCATCGTAAATTTGTTGGATACATTCAGCGAATGTCGCACGAGGCTTGTTGAACTCAGAATCCGCATTCTCGTATTCGGTTACAATAGGAATACCCAACAATTCATTGCCTACCCAACCGGCTTGTTGAAGTAACAACAGATAGGTGTAAAGTGCACGCATACCATAGGCTTCACCTTTGAAACGCATAGCGAACATTTCTCTTACAACAGGGTTGTAAGCCCATTCTACCTTGTCAGCTAATTCAATAGTTTGATTCAAGTATTGGATGGAACCGCGCAAGTTTTGCCAATTGGACATCGGGTTGTTGGATGCTGTCCAACCACCGGTCGCCATACGACGATAGTTGTTACCTGGGTCATTGGATACCGCATCATCGGTTGCCACATCATTGAATGACCAGGATGTCAACGGATTACTGATATAGGCATGTGTCAGAATACCCACCGCCCAGTCTGGTAGCACTTCCAATGCTGTCTCATCCTTATGGTTTTCGACAGCCGGTTCGAATACATCGTCACAACTTGCGAACGACGCCATCAAAGGAGCTACCAAAGTAAGTAATATTGCTTTTCTTATCTTTTTCATAATTACATTCATTTTAGCTGATTCAATCATTAAAATGTAGCTTTCAGACCAAGGTTGAAGAAACGAGTCTGTGGAGCACTGCCCACATTCATTTCCAAGTGCTCACGTTCCTTGGCAAAAGTCAACAAATTGTAACCGGCTGCAAATACGCTCAGACCTTTTACGAAACTGTTGCTGAAAATCTGTTCCGGCAGGTCGTAGGTTATCTGCACCTGACCCAAAGTGATGCGGTCTGCATCGTACATCCAAAAGTCAGAATTACGATTGTTATTGGCACCATCGGTTGTAGTCAGACGAGGATAGATAGCTGTAGCGGCTGTCTCCGGAGTCCAAGTATAACGGGCGATTTCCGAATACTTGCTATCAGCACTCAACCAATAGTAAGAACTGTTCTTCATGCCCTTACCGCCGAAGAATCCATTTGCCATCGCAAAGAAGGTGAAGTCTTTCCACTTCAAAGTAAGGTTTATGCCCAAACGGAACGGAGTGTCATGACGTCCCAAAAATACTTGGTCGTGATCGTCAATCTGACCATCGTTATTTTGATCCTTATAACGGAGGTCACCCGGCTTCACTTCACCGAAAGTCTGGCTCGGAGCATTAGCGATTTCTTCTTCGCTGGTGAAGAATCCCAAGCTTTCAAGTCCCCATAGACCATTTAATTCACGACCTGTTTTGTATTCGTATGCATTGCTAACATCAGCTTCATCACGTTGTGTAGCTTCTGTGGTATAATACATACCGCTTACACCCAACTTGGTTTCCACTTCACCCAATTTGAACTTGCCGTAAACACTGAAATCAAATCCTTGACGAAGGTCGTTGTTATAATTAACATAAGGAATAATATTTGAAGTTGGATAGCCATTCTGAATGAAGTAAATCGGATAAAGAGCATCAGTCTGAGTAATACCACCATTCATTTCACTACGGAAATAGTTGAAATCGAAAGTCAATGCTTGGTTCCATAATGAACCGCGTAAACCAATATTGACTTCTTTTCGTTGGATATAGTCCATGCTCGGATTAGAACCACGTTCAAATTCTGTTGCACTTTCACCTTCATTGTCCGCCCATGAATACCAACCACCACGCTTGATAACCGCTTTCCAAAGATAATAGTCACTGATATCCAAATCCTGTTCAATGATACCATAAGAAGCAGTCAACATCAAATCATCGAATGCTGTATCATCAAAGAAGCTTTCAGCGGTCGGACGCCATCCTAAAGTTACGGTTGGAGAAAAGCCCAAACGTTGCTTGGTTGGCAACTTGGTTGAATAGGGCAATGCAGCACTGAAGTCCACATAATACTTCTGCTTGTAGTTATAAGAAGCCTGTGCACCCAAGTTTACATTAGTTGTACGATGGTATTCACCATTACGCTGAGTCTGCCATACGTTACCCAATACCATAGCGAACACATTGTGACCTTCACCGAAACTACGGTTGTAGTCGAATTGTGCAGATACGTTATAAGTGTAACGATAAGTTGTATTACTGATGTTTTCATTAACACCCTTGCTGTCTACAGTCTCATGAGTGTTCACTTCACCAATCATTTCTTTACCATTATAGCTGGTCCATATTGGTTCAAAAATACCATATTGGTTGTCGTAACCCTGATTATAAGTAGTTGAGTAGTCGATACCGTAACGAGCACGGAACATCAATCCCTTTGTCAAGCCCTTCAAATCAACATTAAACAGCGTGTTGAACTGGAACTGACGGCTAACGAACTTGCTGTCACCAGCAGCATATGCATCAGCAATCGGATTTGTTTTATCTTGCAAGGTACCACCGAAGAAGTATTTGCCATCAATCAGATAGTTACTGTTGTAGACGGTTGCCAAAGTAGCTTCTGCACTCGGGTCGAGGTATTCCAATGGAATCAGTGGGGCAACACGGTGCGGACGAAGGGTGGCTGCATTACTCCACCAATTACCTTTAGCTGTATATGAATCATAGAATGTTACATTCGCATCAGCCTGAGCGGTCAAGATGTCGTTCAGTTTCATATCGATATTACCACGAACAAAGAAACGGCTGGTGTAGTTGTCCTCATTCTTACCGACTGTCACCAAATCACCTTGACGATAATAACCGAAAGTTGTATAATACTTCACACGTTGGTTACCACCAGTTACTTCTACGATACCTTCAGTACGGTTATAGGCTTTTTTGATGTAGTCTGAAGAATACATATCCAAGTTCGGATAACGGTATGGATTGATACCAGAACCATGATTGTAAATTTGTTCTTCAGTATAATAATCCGATACTGGACGATTTGGATTATCGCTATACAAGGCCTTATTGTAGTATGTCATGTATTCTGCGGAACCCATGTACTTCGGAAGAGACTTGGCGAAATGGAAACCTGAATTGATGTGCAGGTTGATTCTCAAGTCACCTTCCTGACCACGCTTGGTGGTAATCTGGATAACACCCTTAGCGGCACGCGGACCATAGAGAACTACAGCCTGAGCACCCTTAAGAATGGTAATTTGGTCTATTTCTGTAGGAAGTACGTTGTTGGCATCACGAACCATACCATCCACTACTACCAGATACTCATTGTTACCCCAGATATTGCCGTTTACACCACCCACTACGTTTTCAACGAAGTCCAAACTGTAGGTTGTGTATGCTTTCTTTGACAATTCTTCCACGTCGATGACAGAAACACCACCAAGAAGGTCTTTCTGGTCTGTGGAACGGAATGCCACATGTACTTTGTCGCCGTTGTCCGCCAACAGTTCTTCAGAGGTCAGCTCATCTTGAGCATACGCACTCATGGAACCGAAAGCGAGCGTTGCGCAAACTACGAGTCCTTTATATATATGTTTCATTGTTATTCTATTTTAACGTTAACAAATTCTTACCAACCCGGATTTTGGCCAAAGCCTTCAAACATCTGTACATCGTCAGTCAGAATTGGCAACCAGTAATGCTTGGCAATCAAACGACGTTCTACCAATATGTCTTCATCCCAGTTCAGCACCTTGTTTTCCTTCGGGTCAACTTCCGGATCCAATGGCTGAGCACGGTCGAAACGCTGGGTAGTCTTGATGTTGAATGGATATTCGGTCAAAAGCAACCAACGACGGAGGTCATTGAAACGATGGGCTTCGAATGCCAATTCAACGGCGCGTTCACGAATCAATTCCGGCATGAACACTTCAACATTGGTCGTATACTTTTCAGCAACAGGGCCTACACCGGCACGTTCACGGATGGTATTGATTGCTTCAACGGCATTCTTCTTGAATGTTGGGCTTGCAGTAGTCGGTCCATAAGCTTGTGCAGCTGCTTCAGCATACAACAAGTATACTTCAGCCAAACGCAACCAGCTAAGTTTCAGATAGAGAGCGTTACCCCAACCATCATGAACCTTGTCCCATCTGTTAGAGAGCAACGGAATGAACTTGTAGTTCAAATAACCGGTACGGGTATGGTGGTCTTGGGAAGCCACATATTTACCGCCATTACCCAAATCTGCATACTGAAGTTTGATAGACAGCGAGTCTTTTTCATCAGTGATATCAACCATCTTAATTCCATCATAAATGATGTCGTGATAGAAACGAGGGTCGCGGTCTTTCCAAGGATGAGTCTTGTCAAAACCGGAATCCGGGTCGTTCAGCGGCATACCGTTGGCCATACCGTAATAATTTACATAGTTGGCAGTCGGACACAAAGTGATACCGTCACCTGAAGCCATATCATTAATCTGATAAGAGTTGGACTGACGCCAGAATGAGTCACCATTATCATATTGCGGACTGCGTACAATTGCTTCTGTACTACCCGGCATCAACCAGTTCTGCTTGTGGGTATAGAACAAGTCACTGTACTTTTCGAATGGAACCAACTTGTATTGAGTTTCACCATTTTCAACCATGGCCAATACTTCACCCAATACATCGGCTGCCTTCTTGGCATATTCTTTATTATAGCCCATATTGATGCTTTGGATTTCACCGTTGCTTCCGAAATTAACGGTAGACTTTCCATTAACTCCCTGTTCCATCAAAGGACTGGCTGCATAGAGGTAAGTCTTGCCGAGATAAGCCAAAGCCCAAATCTTATTGGCACGCAATTCATTGTTTCCATCTGTACGACGACCGATTTCAGTGTCGTCCCAGTCAACCGGTAACAAATCTGCGGCAGCCTTGAAGTCAGCAGCCATCTTATCTGCATTTTCCTGATAAGTTTCACGAGGCAAATCAAAATTTGTTTCGTTAGATGGAATTGCATAATCAATGTAAGGCATACCACCCCAATAAGTAGTAATATTGAAATAGAACCAAGCGCGCATAAAGTGGAGCTGTCCTTTTATCATGTCGCGTTCCGCTTGTGAAGCATCTGTCATCAAACCATTTTCAAGCGCTTCAAAAGCCATGTTACACTTACGGATACCGTACCAGTGGCTGCTCCAGATGTTCTTTCCGAAACGAGCTTGTTCAGTATTGGCTTCTACACGATACAAATAGTTGGATTGCTTGGCACGAGTATCCCCCAAAAAGGCGTCACGATATGTACCACGGTCCACACTATGACCGAACATATAGTCAGCTTCGTTGAGGGTCAAGAGTTCATCTTCTCCCCAGTTGAAAGAACTTACCCAGAAATGTCTCATGACATCGGGTCCTAAGTTGTACATTTCTTCTACAAATCCCTGGAAGTTCTTGAAGTTCTTGAAGGCTTCATCTTCTCCAATGATAGCATCGGGGGATTTGTCCAAATAATCGGTACAGGATGTGATACCCATCAAAAGGGCAGCTATACCGCATAATAATATATTGAATTTATTTTTCATTTCCATTCAGATTATAAAGTGATTCTCAAACCTAAATTAAAACGTCTCTGTGTCGGATAAGCACTCCAACCACCGGTATTTGATTCACGGTCGTCCGGCATATCGGTCCACAAGAAGAGGTTGTTACCATTCAGGTATACTCTCAAGCTCTTCAAACCTACAGCCTTCAGCCACTTCTGTTGGTTGAATGTATAGGCCAATTCGGCATACTTCAAGCGGAGGTATGAACCATCGAACAAGAAGCGGGTACCTTCTGCATAACTCGGTTGCTTGGTTGTATAGCGTGGCAGAGGAACATCAGCATTCTGATTGTCCTTTGACCAGTAGGAACCTTCTTCGAATACAGAGTTACGTACACCGCCGTCAAAGCCTCTCAAACCTACACTACGAGTTACATTGTTCACACCATAGAACTGCACGAAGAAGCTCCAACCTTTATAGTCAAAACCAATCTGAGCGTTCATGGTATTTTGAGGAGAACCAGTAAATCCGTATGGGATATTATCGTATTGTGTAATCACACCGTCACCGTCATAGTCAAGGATGATGTAGTTACCCGGCATACGGTATTCATCGTTTGAATCAAGAGGAGTAGAACCGTACAATTCATCCCAGTTGTTATAGTAGCCATAATCCACATAAGCATAAGTTTGGCCGATAGCCTTGTTAGCGCTCTTTTGGTATTCAGGCTTCAACTTCGGGTCGTCACGAGAAATAATCTTGTTTTCAGCATGAGTGTACGATGCGTTACCCCAAAGACGCCAGTCTCTGTTCAACTGCTTGTTCCAACGGAGTTCGATTTCGTAACCTTGGCTTTCTACTTCACCGAGGTTGGCAACAGGTGCAGTTGCACCGAAGTAAGAAGGAACAGCACGGTCACCACCATTCATCAAAATGTCTGTACGCTTTTCCTTGAAGTAGTCCACCGAACCGGCAAGCAAACCACCGAGGAAGGAGAATTCAGCAGCCACGTCAAACTTGGTAGCAACTTCCCACTTCACATCCGGGTTACCCAATTGGCTTTGTGAATAGATTTGATAGATAGAAGCACCACCGGTCAAGCCTTGAGTAAATGTACCTCCCTTGTTCCATGTATCCATATACAACCAACGGCCATTGACATTGTCATCACCAATCTGACCCAAAGAAGCACGGAATTTGAACATATCCAGCCATTTGAGGTTCAATTTCTTGATGAAAGGTTCTTCAGAAAGCATCCAACCTACAGCTCCTGATTGGAAGAATGCGAAACGATTGTCTTCAGAGAACTTTTCTGAACCGTTGTAAGCACCGTTGTATTCGAACATATAGCGGCTTGCATAGTCGTAAGTTGCACGGAATACCCAGTTTTCACGGAAATAAGGAAGCATACTGCCTGTAGCATACTGTTCACGGCTGAAGTTACCCATAGCACCCACATTGTGGTTACCGAACTTGCGGTTGTAGTTCACCTGAGCCGAATAGTTGATACGACGATAAGCACCACCTACACCACCGGCAGAAGTCGACCAGTTATTGTTGTTCTTGTAGTCAAAACGGTTGGTAGCAGTTGTAGTTGCCTTGAAATATTCAATACCTGTTTCCGGGTCAATCCACTTATATTCGTTTTCTTCCCAGTCATTGGTATCATCCACACCACGTCCACCTTCAGAGAAGCTGTTGTCGAATGCCAATCTCAATTGTGCGCTCAAGCCCTTGGTCACGAAATCCAAGTTCTGACGCAAAGTAAAGTCGGTCATCAACTGGTCATTGGTGTTGATACCGATACCACCGGTTGACAGATATTCCATGGAGTTCTGAGCTGCCTGAGTTTCAGCCGGACGATAGTAACCGAAAGTACCATCGCTATACTTCGGGCGGAAAGCATCCGGTGCGATACCGTAGAAAGCAGACCAAACCAAGTTTTCATACTGAGACATGGTAGCCTTTCTTACACCATGAGAACCGGACAAGTTCACAGAAAGTACAGTAGTATTGGTCAAGTTGAAGTCCAAGTTTGAACGTACGTTGATACGGTCGTAACCGAAGCCCGGTTCATAACCACGGGTGTTTGTCACCTTCTTATAGATGTCACCTTCGTGGGTGTAATCCACGTTTGCAAAGTACTTCACGAACTTGGTACCACCTGAAATACTAACGTTTGCATTGTAAGTCAAAGCTACATCCTTCAACAATTCGTCTACCCAGTCAACGTTCGGATAACGTTCATATTCAGCCAAGTTAGCCGGATAACGATACTTTCTCAATGTTTCATACGGAGTATACTTTTCCCATGCGGAAGGCATAAAAGGCAATTCGCTTTCGATAACTTCATTACGTACACTTAACGCATCGTAAGAGTCCATCAATTGCGGCAACTTTGAATAAGTCTTGAAAGTTGTGCTTGCGTTGATGTTAACTACAGCCTTACCTTCTTCACCACGCTTGGTATTAATCAAGATAACACCGTTCGCACCACGCACACCGTAAACAGCTGTTGCAGAAGCATCCTTCAATACAGAAATAGAAGCTACGGAGTTGATATCCACGCTACCCATTTCACGTTCGATACCATCGACGAGAATCAAAGGCTTGCTGCTGTTCCAAGATGTAGCACCACGGATGATGATTTCAGGATCTTCCTGACCTGGCTGACCGGTAGTAGTCATAGTTACCACACCCGGAAGGTTACCAGACAATGCCTGACCCAAGCTGGTTACACCACCGGTACGTTCAAGCACCTTGCTGGTTGTCTGAGTAATCGCACCTACTACAGAAGCTTTCTTCTGCTGGCCGAAACCTACTACAACGACTTCTTCCAACTGTTGGGAGTCATCTTCCAATTCAATTTTCATGAGTCCTTTGGACACTTTCACTTCTTTTGTCTGCATACCGACAAAAGAGATAACCAAGACAGCTTTGTCATTAGGCACGTTCAGTTCGAAATTACCGTCTATATCTGAAATTGTACCTACTGAAGTGTTACTTTTTAAAACAACTGAAGCACCAATGACGGGTTCACCGTTGCTGTCTACAACAACCCCTTTCACCGAGAGGCCCTGTGCCATTGCATTCATGCAGCAGAATAGCATAAGGAGAATCAGCGAAGGAATCGTCCGAATTTGTTTCATTACATTTTTCATTACAATTAGTTTAAGAATTTATAATTCACTTAAAAAATTCATTTGTAAGAGACTGCTATCGTCAGTCTGCATTACGGATAGATTTTAGTTTACTTTTACTTCACGTTTCTCAATAATAAATAGATTTAATTAGACATATAAGGGTTGTTTCTCTCATTTTTTTCATTTTTTAGTGGCGTACAGCGCAATGGTTGTACCGGTAAATCCTCCAGCTACAGCTGTAGACAGATAACCGGCGTCTACATTATCGCAAAGGCTCTTCCATTCTTTACCTTTATCTATAGAATAGAGGAAATCATAGGTCAGTCCTTTGGATACGACTTTCAAGTCAAAGCAAGTAGCGTCTGCCGGCACCGGATTTGTAGCCAGAACCTTATCTTCACGTCCGATTTGAGTCAAAGTAATCTGGCGTCCGTTTTCCGATTGGCTAACAGCCATGAAATATTGATGGAATTCATCCTTGAAGAGCAAAAGACCTGCTTTCTCTTCGGCGCTTTCAGGATTGAAATACATTCTTGTTTCTGTCTGGAACTCATGATGCTGCATACGGCGGCATACCAAAGCCGGCACGTCTCTTTCCTTGGAACTCTTTTCACCACACTTCAAGGTAAGGTATCCCGGAGTTTCGGTCAAAGAATAGAGGTCGGTGGCTGGACCACGAAGGGTCATCCATTGCATATCCAAAATTGAATCTCCAAATTCTTCAGACACGCTGAAGTTACCAAAAGTGACGTTTTCACCGCGCTTCACGCCCTTACGGCATTGAATCATCGGTACCACTTCGTCACCTTGCGTGATGATGGGGAATCCGTCTTCGCTCCATTCTACAGGCAAGAGGAATGTTTCGCGTCCCAAGTTTTCGAAACGGTTGTTGATAGGACGACATGCCAAGAATACGGCCCACCAGTCTCCTTCAGCCGCTTGAACGAGGTCTGCATGACCGGCGCAAGTGATAGGATTCGGGCGGTTGGGCGACAAATGACGCTGAGTCAAGATAGGATTGCGTTCCCAAGCCTTGAAGGGTCCCCAAGGAGAATCGCTTCGGAAAATCACTTCCGAATGGTTGACGCTGGTACCACCTTCTGCGTCCATCAAGTAATACTTGCCGTTGATTTTATACATATGCGGACCTTCAATCCAGATAGGCTTTTCTTCTGGATGAACGCCTTTGTTCACAATAATCTTGCGAGGGCCCACCATCTTGTCGTTCTTCCAGTCAAACTCCTGAACTCGGATAGTACGGTGTCCGTCATATTCAGCCTTGAAATCGGGTGCCTCGTCGTTATTAACCACATAAGCCTTGCCATCTTCATCAAAGAAGATGCTAGGGTCAATACCTCCTACTTCAGGGACACGAATCGGGTCGCTCCATTCGCCGAACGGATCTTGAGTCTTCACATAGAAGTTGCCAGCACCGACATTGGTTGTAATCATGTAGTAGGTCTTGTTGTGAGGATTATAGCTGATGGCCGGCGCAAAGATACCGCCGCTAACATGCTGACCTACCATGTTGACCAGTTGGGAAGGACGGCTCAACACATGCCCCACCTGCTTCCAGTTTACCAAGTCACGGCTATGGAAAATAGGCACACCGGGGAAATAGGTGAACGTCGAAGTCACCAAAAAATAATCGCCTTCACCGTTGGTACAGATGCTCGGGTCAGAATACCAACCCGGAAGGATAGGCGTATAGAAACTATTTTCGCCTTGTAACGGATTTTCTTTGTAGAAACTGTCGTCACCCTGATAAGTGAAATAATCAAACAAAGCGACCGACTTACCGATTTCAGGAGCCTGTCCGCTTCCTCCCTGCATACCACATGAGGCTATCATACCGCCCATACCGGCAACAAGGACCAGCGTTGAGGCGAATTTGGATAGAACTTGGTTTTTCATGATTTTACGTTTAAAAGTTTCAATGCATTTTTTCTCGGTACAAAACTAAATAATCGCGAGCTAAGAATCTTTGCGAATTGTTACATGTAATTTTTATATTATTACATATTTTAATAGTATGTTACAATTATTTTCGTTTCCGTTTCGCGTTATTTCACATATATCTGTGTTTCAATTAATTAAGAATGTAACATACATATATTGGAAGATATACACAAAAAGTATTGCCAAATCAGACAAGGAAACCCTACAGAACCCAACAAGTTCACAAAATATGAATCAGATGAATCATAATGCGCTAACCTTCTGATTCACAACATCAAACCCTGACACTTTTGACAGATGTTTTTGATACCTATTGGTTCTGGCTTAATATAGGAGCATCAAAATATATAAGGAAGGATTTTATGCACAAAATAGCTCCAAACGAGCAGAATCTGAACACCCATGACGCATTATTCGGATGTTTTTGTTAACTTTGCGGCTGAAAATCAACCATTCTACTGAAAACAACATGAAAGAATTCATCGGAATACTCCGTCGCTTCGTTCCCCCTTACAAAAAATATCTAGCGTTGAACGTGCTGTTCAATATCCTCTCGGCCATACTGAACATCTTTTCGTTCGCGCTCATCATGCCTATCCTCCAGATTCTTTTCAAAATACAGGAATCCAGCTACGTCTTTATCCCGTGGAACTCAGACCTTTCTTTCAAGGACATCGCCGTAAACAATTTCTATTATTACGTCACCTGCCTCATCGAACAATACGGTGCCAGCACCACATTGCTATTCCTGGGTTTATTCTTGGCCGTAATGACCTTCTTCAAAACCGCCTGTTACTTCCTTTCATCGGCAACACTTATCCCCATACGAACAGGGGTAGTTCGCGACATCCGCACCCAAATGTACAACAAGATACTGGAGCTCCCAATCGGTTTTTTCTCTGAAGAACGGAAAGGAGACATCATCGCACGAATGAGTGGAGACATCAACGAGATAGAGAACAGCATCATGTCATCTTTGGACATGCTATTCAAAAATCCGATTCTAATCTGTTGTTATTTCGGAGCCTTGATAGCGCTCAGTTGGCAACTCACCCTCTTCACCGTGACCGTACTTCCACTGATGGGATGGATTATGGGGAAAGTCGGCAAGAAGCTGAAACGCAAGTCCTTGGCTGCACAAAACCAATGGAGCGACCTGATGTCACAAGTAGAAGAAACCTTGGGAGGGTTGCGAATCATCAAAGCATTCATTGCCGAGAAAAAGATGAGCCATCGTTTCCTGCAATCCAACAATTTATACCGTAATACCATCAGCCGTGTCAACACCCGCCAACAATTGGCACACCCCATGAGTGAATTCCTTGGCACATTGCTCATTGTATTCGTCCTTTGGTTTGGCGGCACGCTGATTCTGAATAACAACGGAGGAATCGAAGCGCCGACTTTCATTTATTATTTGGTCATCCTCTATAGTGTCATCAACCCCCTAAAGGAGTTTTCAAAGGCCGGATACAACATCCCCAAAGGCCTTGCAAGCATGGAGCGTGTAGACAAGATTCTGATGGCCGAAAACAAGATGCCAATTGCAAAAAGCCCCCAATCCATCGAAGTTTTCAAAGAAAAGATAGAACTTCGCAACGTTAGTTTCAAGTACGACACGAAGTGGGTGCTCAAGGATATAAACCTCACCATCGAAAAGGGAAAGACCATCGCTTTGGTTGGACAATCCGGATCCGGTAAGTCAACATTGGTCGATTTGATCCCCCGTTATCACGACGTACAAGAAGGCGAAGTGCTGATTGACGGAATCAATATAAAGAATACCACTTTCCAGGATTTACGCAGCATCATGGGCAACGTCAATCAGGAAGCCATCCTGTTTAATGACACCTTCTATAACAACATAGCTTTCGGCGTAGAAAATGCAACCTTGGAGCAAGTGATGGAAGCGGCAAAAATCGCCAATGCACACGAATTTATCATGGCCAGTGAAAACGGATATGACACGATGATAGGTGACCGCGGAGGAAAACTTTCAGGAGGCCAACGCCAACGGGTCAGCATTGCACGTGCCATCCTAAAGAATCCACCGATTCTGATTTTGGACGAAGCTACATCAGCACTCGACACAGAAAGCGAACGCATGGTACAGGATGCCTTAGAAAAACTGATGGAGAATCGTACAACCATTGCCATCGCCCACCGTCTTTCTACCATTCGCCACGCCGATGAAATCTGCGTCCTTCATGAAGGACGTATCGTAGAAAGGGGCAAGCACGATGAGCTATTGGCCTTGGACGGTTACTACAAGCGCCTTTGCGACATGCAACAGATGAAATAGATTCAAATGAACATCAATAAAAGCGAAGGAGGCAGTTACCCTGCCTCCTTCGCTTTTATTGGATATAATACGCCCTTTTTAATCGGGGTTCTTTATTGAAAATCATTTCTTCAATTCAACAATACGTGTTGGTTCCTGTCCTGCATTACGAAGTTCTGTCTGCTTCACTACATTTTCCGCCAAAGCCAAGAAGGCTTGACCGGTGATGGAGTTTTCATCAAGAGCAGCCGGAGTACCCTTATCACCATTTTCACAGATACTCTGCACAATAGGAATCTGTCCCAACAAAGGAACATTCATCTCTTCAGCCAATTGCTTGGCTCCTTCTTTACCAAAGAGGTAATATTTATTTTCGGGTAGTTCAGCAGGAGTAAACCATGCCATATTTTCCACCAAACCAAGAATAGGTACATTCACCTTGTCGTTGGTATACATATTGATACCCTTACGTGCATCAGCCAAAGCAACTTGCTGCGGAGTGCTGACGATTACAGCACCGGTAATGGCAAGCGTCTGTACCAAAGTCAAATGAATGTCACTGGTACCCGGAGGAGTATCAAGAATGAAATAATCCAAATCTCCCCAGTTTGCATCGCCAATGAGTTGCTTCAAAGCATTGCTCGCCATACCTCCGCGCCACAAAGTCGGTTGGTCAGGGTCCACAAAGAAGCCGATGGAGAGCATCTTGATTCCATACTTTTCAATGGGTACAATCAAATCACGACCGTCAATGGTTTCAGCATACGGACGAGCCTCTTCTACTTGAAACATTTTCGGCATGGAAGGCCCGAAGATATCGGCATCGAGCAACCCGACTTTGTAACCCAATTTAGCCAATGCCACCGCCAAGTTTGCGGAAACGGTTGACTTACCTACCCCACCCTTACCTGACGATACAGCTATCACATTTTTCACCAACGGAAGCATTTTACCAGGTTCTGGACGAGCCGCCTGACGACTCTCTGTACTGATAGTCACTTGCACGTCGGGAGATATATAGGTATGAATTGCAGTCTCTGCCGCCTTCACCATGGATTTCATAAAAGGATCGGTCGGTTTCTCAAAAGTCAAGGAGAAACTGACACTCATTCCGTCAATGCGGATATTATCGGCTACCATATCAGCCTCAACGAGATTCTTTCCGGTGCCGGGATAACGCACGGTTGCCAGTGCGTCGAGTATGAGTTTTGGATAAAGAGTCATAGTTATCTATTTTTTTCACCACAGATTACACAGATTAGCACAGATTCTTTAATTATTTCTGTGTCAATCTGTGTAATCTGTGGTGAGTCAATTTTCATTTACTTGTTTTCAATCCGCTACGTTTGCTTCGGTTGTAGCTTCTGTATTCATCAAGTTCAATCTCCACATCAGGTTCACGAAGTTCACCTTCCTGTGGCAAACGAAACTTCATATACTTGATATTCAATCCACGATCAAGCCATTGTTGTTCGTAATAGGTACGGATGCCGAGTATATCATCCACCAAACCCGAATGATAAAGGTCATCCGTACAGAACTCTACTGGGAACTTATTTTCCTCCACCATGTATTTGGTGTAAGTAAACATGAAATTGCTGTCCGTCTTAAGGTGAATCAAGCCATCGGGTACCAAAAACTTGCGATAACGATTCATAAAATAGGTAGAGGTCAGACGTTTGGTAGCTTTCTTCATCTGAGGGTCAGAGAAGGTCAACCATATTTCGCTGACTTCACCTTCAGCGAAAAAGCGATCAATAATCTCGATGTTCGTACGAAGGAAAGCGACATTCTTCATGCCTTCATTCAAGGCATCGGTAGCTCCTGTCCACATACGGGCACCCTTAATATCCACGCCAATGAAGTTCTTGTCGGGATACATGCGTCCCAAACCGACAGTATATTCGCCGCGTCCACATCCCAACTCAAGGACAATCGGATTGTCGTTCTTAAAGAAGTCACAATTCCAATTACCTTTCATTTCGAAAGGTACGTTATCCACCACCGAGTAAGGATATTCAAATACATGCGGATAATCCGCCATATCTGCAAACTTCGCCAGTTTTCCTTTTCCCATAGTTATGTAATTTTCACCACAGAGTAACACAGAGTTCCACAAAGTTAATAATTAAAACTCCGTGAGACTCTGTGCCACTCTGTGGTGAATTCAAAATCTTATTCAATCACAACCTTTGTCCAGCCATGTACATCCGGTTCGATACCATATTGTACACCACGCAATTTATTGTAAAGCATAGTGCTGACAGGACCCGGCTTTCCATCTTGGCTGAATACATAGCTCTTGCCCTTTTCAGGGTCGTCGATACGCTGGATAGGGCTGATAACTGCAGCTGTACCACAAGCGCCCGCTTCTTCAAAGGTTTCGAGTTCTTCTTCAGCAATCGGACGACGTTCTACCTTCAAGCCCAAGTCTTCAGCCAACTGAATCAAACTCTTGTTGGTGATAGACGGAAGAATGGAAGTAGAAGCCGGAGTGATATAAGTGTTATTCTTGATACCGAAGAAGTTGGCCGCGCCACATTCATCGATATATTTCTTTTCCTTGGCATCAAGGTAGAATTCAGCAGAATAACCGGCATCGTGAGCTTCCTTGCTGGCGCAAAGGCTGGCAGCATAGTTACCACCCACTTTATAAGTACCTGTACCAAGCGGTGCTGCACGGTCGTACTTACGAGTAATCACATATGGATTGGCTGAAAAACCACCCTTAAAATACGGGCCTACCGGAGTTACAAAAATCAGGAACATATATTCATTGGCCGGCTTCACACCTACCTGTGCACCTGTACCGATAAGCAACGGACGGATGTAGAGGCTTGCACCGCTTTCGTATGGAGGAATATAAGCTTCATTCAATTTCACAACCTTAGCCACCATTTCTTCAAACAATTCTGTTGGAAGCTCAGGCATCATGATACCCCGACAAGTGCTTTGCAAACGAGCTGCATTTTCGTCCATACGGAACACACGTACCTTACCATCCGGACAACGATATGCCTTCAAGCCTTCAAAAGCTTCTTGACCATAGTGCAAGCAAGTAGCCGCAATATGGATATTCAGCGTTTCTTCTGAACTTACTTCAATTTCACCCCATGCACCGTCACGATACCAGCAACGTACATTATAGTCGGTCTTCATATAGCCGAAAGACAGACTTGACCAATCAATTTCTTTCATGTTGATATATATTTTTAGATTTCTTGCTTCTAATTTTCAGCAAAAGTACATGTTTTACAAACAATTTCCAATTAAATGCTGAATTATTCAGTTTCCTCCAACATTTTCTTTATATCCTCTTCCGTTTGGTATAGCTTGCTTCGACAGAATTCTATCAGTTTCTTCGCTTCCTTCAGCTGCTCGCCCAAAGAGTCAATATCCAATTCATTATTCTCCATCTTGCCAACGATTTCTTCCAATCGTTTCATGGCCTGTTCGTATGTTTCTTTTTTCGCTGCCATAGTTATTTCTTGATTTTCATAATTACACTTTGACTTTCTCCTTTTGCATAACGAGTAGTAACCACATCCCCTTCTTTCAGCATGGAAATATCTGTAACTGCTTTACCGTCCAACAAGGTTATGCTATATCCACGTTTGAGCAAATGTTCAGGAGATGCAGTTCTGACTTGATGTTCCAATAGCTGTAAACGGTGTTTTTCTTTCAACAACCTTTCTTGTAATGCTACATCAATCCGATGCTGAATACCCTTCACAGCATAATGTCCCGCCTGTAAACACATCCGTACATTCATTGGAATACGTTCAGACAGCCGGTTTAGGCGGGTATGTTCCCAATTCAAACGTTCCTCCACTTTATTGACAACACGAGTCGCATGATCTTCCAATTTCAGAGCCGTCTCATACAGCCATCCAATCAGATATTCAGCAGCTGCAGTAGGCGTCTTCACCCGGGTATGCGCTACGATATCCAGCACCGTTTCATCACGTTCATGACCAATCCCTGTAACAATCGGGAGAGGAAACTGCGCACAATTAGCCGCCAGATTATAAGTGTCAAAACCGGATAAATCGGAAGTGGCACCCCCTCCACGAATGAGAACCACTACATCCCATTCATCCAACTCCTGATAGACAGATTCAAGTGCCGAAATGATTGATTCCTCCACCCGTTCTCCCTGCATGACAGCAGGAAACAGTTTGGTTTGAAACGACAAGCCATATGGATTATTCCTCAACTGATCACAAAAGTCACCATATCCTGCCGCAGTCGCTGAAGAAATGACCGCTATCCGCTGGGGAGCTAACGGCATATCCAATTCCTTATTCATCGTAAGGACTCCTTCTTCTTCAAGACGAAGAATGATTTCCCGACGCCGACGGGCCATATCGCCCAACGTATAAGTCGGGTCAATATCAAGCACCGTCAATGAATATCCATAAAGTTCATGAAATTCCACAGAGACCTGCACCAGCACTTTAATGCCGGAAGCAAACTGCTGACCGGTTTCTTGTTCAAAATAAGGTTTCAACATCTTGAATATATTACTCCAGATGGTTCCTCTCGCCTTGGCGATAAGATGATTGCCCCCAGTATCCTTCTGCACAAACTCCAAATAACAATGACCGGAGCTATTGCTACGCACGTCACTCAATTCAGCTTGCACCCAATAAGTGTCCGGCAAATGATTGTGAAGAGCTTGCTTCACAAACCTGTTCAATTCAAATAACGACAATACCTGTTGACTCATTTTACATCAGATTGTCCTGACAATTGTCTATTCCTCCATTGTTCCTTATATGCTTTCCAAAGATTCGGCACGCCATAGCCATAAATATTATCAGGACAATCCATTCGGTCGCCTGATTGTTGCACCGCCTTGACCACTTCTTTTGCCGTAAGCCACGGACAAGCCTGCCAAAAACAAGCCACTACCCCACACAATGTAGGTGAAGCGAAGGAAGTTCCATTGGCTCTCGACACACTGCCACTGGTGCCGGCAACCACTGACGATACGCCCACAGCCATCACATCGGGTTTGACACGACCATCCACCGTATTCCCGACCGACGAAAACTCAGCATTACTCAAATCATGATGAAGAGCGCCCACTGTCAGTACGTGTTCCGCATCGCCCGGTGGAGTTATTTTTTTCCATTGGCCACTGCCCGAATTTCCGGCGCTACATACAACCACCATTCCCTTATCGGCAGCCATGGATGCAGTATGAGACATCAGCGAACCATGACCATCCAAATCCCGATAGCGATAATTGTCCGCTTCATCATCAAATGCATAATATCCTAACGACGTGTTCACGACATCCACTCCTACACTATCGGCAAATTCCATCGCCGCTATCCAATAATCCTCCTCCACCGGTTGTTCAGAATCCGCATCCTCACTACGCAAAAGCCAATAAGAAGCACCGGGAGCGGTCCCCACAAAAACATTCGGGATATTGGCAGCCATGCACGAAAGGACTTTCATCCCATGCGAGTTCTCAGCGTAAATATCCGATTGGGGATTGACAAAATCACGGGTCCCCAACAATTGCATCTGATCAAACAAACTGATTTCATCGGCATTGTAAAAGCCGGCATCAATCACAGCCACCTGCATGCCCATCCCCATAAATCCGGCTGTATGAAGGCTATCTCCTCCATGAATGGCTATCTGTCGGAAAGCCGGCCCATAATACAAACTGCCCAATTCCACCGCATTCTTCACTTCTTCTTTTCGGGAAGCATTACGTGGAGGGATGCTGTCGGGTTCGGTCCATACTTTTCTTGCAGACACGACAAATGGCAAAGCCTTCAGACGTTCGGCCAACAGCGTATCATTCAGCGTTACCAATGCCGTATTGTTCCATTTGCTGGTAGCTACAACCGGTGCGCCTATCTTTTCAACCGTTTCCAAATAAGTTCCACTCACCGGCAAGTCTGTACTGTCTATCGGCAGCTGTTGACGGTTGCGGCGTTCTATCGCCCGCATACTCAAGAACTCCTGAGGACGGTCGACGGAATATTCCGTATTCGCCTTGTCTTTAAAAGTCACCCTATATTTATAGGACTTCTGCGCTTGCACGGGCAAGGTTAATAACGCCAATCCAATAATAGCTTTCAATAATTTCATCATACAATGGATTTTAGCCTCTTTCCGATCAATGAATCGAGGAAGAATGCGGTTGTTTTCGCACAAAGATAAAGAAACTTTGTTACCTTTGTAGCATATTTCAATCAAAAACAAATATGACTCAAAAAGGAAATGCTACCGAACTCGGCACACAGCCCATCGGTAAGTTACTGATGCAATACGCCATACCGGCCATCATCGCCATGACCGCTTCTTCACTTTATAATATGGTAGACAGCATCTTCATCGGTCAGGGAGTAGGTCCATTGGCCATTTCAGGGCTCGCCATCACTTTCCCATTCATGAATTTAGGTGCCGCCTTCGGAGCGATGGTAGGGGTTGGAGCCTCCACGCTCATATCGGTCAAGTTAGGACAACGCGATTATAGTACGGCACAAACTGTTTTGGGCAATGTCGTCACACTGAATACCCTTATCGGTCTCGCCTATACCTTTATATGCCTGATGTTCCTCGATCCTATTCTGCACTTCTTTGGAGCAAGTCCCGATACCATCGGCTATGCCCGTGACTATATGCAGATCATTCTCGTCGGAAACGTCATTTCGCACATGTATTTGGGACTGAACGCCGTGCTTCGCGCCATGGGACATCCACAGAAGGCGATGTATGCCACCATTAATACGGTCATCATCAATACCCTCCTCGACCCCCTGTTCATTTACGTCTTCGACTGGGGCATCCGTGGCGCGGCCATTGCCACCATCATCGCACAGGTTGTCAGCCTGGTATGGCAATTCAAGATTCTGACTGACAAGAACGAGCTGCTGCATTTAAGACGTGGAATCTACCGCTTACAATCCAAGATTGTCAGAAACATCATTGCCATCGGTCTGTCACCATTCTGCATGAACGTGGCTTCATGTTTCATCGTCATTTTCATCAACAAAGGACTGAAACAATACGACGGTGATATGGCTATCGGCGCCTATGGCATCGTAAACCGGTTGGTGTTCATCTGTGTGATGATTGTCATGGGAATTACCCAAGGCATGCAGCCCATCGCCGGATACAACTATGGCGCCCAACAGTTCCAACGGGTCACCAAGGTGCTGAAGCTTGCCATCGGGGGAGCTACCATCATGACTTGCATCACCTTTCTGATAGGCGAACTGATGCCTGAAATAGCCGTATCACTCTTCACGACCGACGAAGGCCTCATCAGCCGGGCTGCCGAAGGATTCCGCATTGTGGTACTGGTATTCCCCATTGTAGGATTCCAGATGGTAACGTCCAACTTCTTCCAAAGCATCGGCATGGCCAACAAAGCCATCTTCCTGTCGCTTACCCGACAGTTGCTGTTCCTTCTCCCCTGCCTCATCATCCTTCCCCGGTTTATGGGAGCATCGGGCATTTGGTGGAGCATGCCCATCAGCGACACCATAGCCAGTGCGGTAGCTGCGGTGATGCTATACAAGCAATTCCAGGCGTTCAAACTGAATCATAACAACTCACCACAGAGTACACAGAGTCACACAAAGTCTTCCATTTAAAATCTCCTTGAAACCCTGTGTACTCAGTGGTAAAAAACAAAATAAATAAGACCATGAACGACCATTACGTTATCAACCTCGGCCGCCAGCTCGGCAGTGGCGGTAAGGAAATCGGCGAAAAACTCGCCCAAGCATTGAACATCGCTTTTTTCGACAAGGAACTGATCAAACTGGCTTCGGACGAAAGCGGACTATGCAAGGAATTCTTCGAAAGAGCCGACGAGCGCGCACAACAAACGATGCTGGGTGGCTTGTTCGGAGGACGATTCCCGTTCATTACCGACAGCACTTTACCCTATGGCTCTTACTTGAACAACGACTCGCTGTTCAAGATTCAGAGTGACGTCATCCGAAGTCTGGCCGAGAGCCAGTCGTGCTTGTTCGTCGGACGATGCGCCGACTACATTCTGCGCGACCATCCCCGCCAAGTGAACATCTTCATCTCCGCTTCGAAGGAAGCGCGCATCGAACGGCTGATGCGTCTGAACAACATCACCGAGGAGCAGGCAGAGGAACTGATGGAAAAGGCGGACAAGAAGCGTGCCGCCTACTATAATTATTATAGTTACAAGACTTGGGGAGCAGCTTCCACCTACCATTTGTGTATCGACTCGTCGGTGATGGGCATCGACCGCACGGTGGAATACCTCCTTCAGTTCATCAAGCACAAGCTGGGGCTATAGCGGTTACGGCAGCGTGAGAACTCGCTCAGTACTCTATACGAAGTACTGCAGTACTTTCTATGAAGTACTATAGTACTTTACACGAAGTACTGGAGTACTTATTAGTAAGTACTGAGTTGTACTTGAGTTGTACTGAAATAAGTTGACAGGTTAAACTTAGAATCCTATATAGGTTTACATTAAAAAGACTTATTCCTATATGAGTTTACGCATTGTTCGTCTCATCGGATGTGTCATCCGATGGTATAGAGGTAGGGGTCTCTGACCTCTTAAAGCTATATCGGGTCAAAGCTTCGTTCGTCTCATCGGATGTGCCATCCGATGGTATAGAGGTAGGGGTCTCTGACCTCTTAAAGCTATGTCGGGTCAAAGACCCTGATACTCAAAAACGGCGGATAGAGAATATCCGCCGTGACAGGAAATATTCGTTTAAGGGGTTTTTAATAGTATAAAAAAGGCTGCACCGAAGTGCAACCTTTAAGAGATTATTATTGGGGGATGGGGGTAATCCATATATTTACACCGGGAGTAGGACCATCAAAAATCACGGCATCGCCATTTTTCAAGGTACTCCTTCCTGAAAAATCACGGTAATATCCATTATCAGTACCATAAAGATAAAAGCAAAAAAAGCCTAAACCGCCTTGCTGATCAACTGCCTCTTCAAATCCATCCGGTGCTTCTTGCCACGGACTGGCATAGATTGAAATGCCATCTTTATTGTCATGAACCCAAGCACCATATTCAATACCGGGTTCTCCCACGGGATTCAATTCAACACCACCGGCTGTAATTTTTCCACCGGCATAGACATCAATTGTTCCCTCATAACCCACAGAATAACCATCCGCTATATCCAAACCGCGGATAGTGAATTGCGCTACTTGTGGAATCATGGTGATGTTCAATGTCAAAACGCCATCAGTAAAGCTATAAGTACCATCTTCGCAAGTCATTACACATTCGCCTCGATTAAAAATTTCTGCATTCGATTTAATGGATACATATTCTGCATTATAATAAATTCCCCTAATACCCGAAGAGAAATAGGCAGCCTTTGCTGTGCCAGTAGATGCTATTGTTTGCCACGATGTTTGTTTTACATAATCTCCATCTACTCCAACATACTCATAGTAAGCAGTTTCCCATGGGTTTTCGTTATTTCCAGTATATGTCAGTTTCAAATAGGCATTACTTTTACCATCCAACACCACTATCACTTCATCGCCCTCTTCCCAACCTTGGCGGGCAGCACGAGCATCTTCGCCAAAGCCCGGCTTATCCATATTTACCACCACCTTAACGGCCTTCTTTTCGCTCACTTGGATAGCATCCTCTTCCTGGCTGCATCCGGTAAAGGCAAGCACAAGGGCTGCCAATGCAAAAAATATCTTTTTCATTTTTCGTTCTTGTTTTAGTTGTTAGACACTCTGTTTATGCCTTATCCCAGTCTTGTTCATTGCTAAACCATTGACCGGATACTGCAAATCCCTTCTCTACTTCCACTTCTATGACCTCCACTTGTGGAGCTTCATAGTCCAAAAAATCATTTTTGTTCATACATTTGTAATATTTAAACGGTTAAACTGATAGTTCAAAAGGAGGGCAAAAATAGTAATAAAATAATAAATCAACTCTTTTTCCACCTATTTATTAAAAAAAGCTCACCGGTTCTTCTCCTTCAGATACGCATAGAAGGCATGCTGCGACCGGACTTCCGACTCCTTGTCTGCTTGCTTGTACACATTGCGCAGATGTTCGTCCACCCAAACGGCCTTCCGGTTGTCCGCCAGCTGGATGTGCAGCATATCCATCATCTCACGCTTCAATTTTGCGTCGAGCACCGGGGTTATCGCCTCTATCCGGCGGTAGAGGTTACGTCGCATCCAGTCGGGCGAGCCCAAGAAGACTTTTTCTTCGCCTCCGTGGTAGAAATACCACACACGGGCATGTTCCAAAAAGCCGTCCACAATGCGGGTGATGCGAATGTTACGGCTATACGGTTGATTGGGTATCAGGCAACAGATGCCACGGACTATCAAATCGATCTGCACACCCGCTTCGCTGGCCCGATAGAGTTCGTCTATCATGGCCTTGTCTTGCAGGGCATTCATTTTCAAGACAACATGTGCCGGCCTTCCGGCCAAAGCTTCCTGCTTTTCATACTCCAGCAGTCCGAGCAACTGCGGCACCAAGTTGAAGCGCGGCACCAACAGGTGCTTGAAACTGGGTGCTTCCAACTCACGTCCCAATACGCGGAACAACTGATGCAAGTCGTCCACTATCTCGGGATTGGAAGTGAACAAGGCTGAATCTGAATATACCGTAGCCGTCTTTTCGTTGAAATTACCCGTACTGATGTAGGCGTAGCTGGTCTTGGCTTTTCCATCCTTTTCGCGACACAACACCAGTGCCACCTTGGCGTGTACCTTCAATCCGGGGATACTATATATAATATGTATACCCGCTTTCTGCATCAGTTCGGCTGTCGCCAGGTTATTCTCTTCGTCGAAACGCGCCTTCAGTTCTACAAACACCGTTACTTTCTTGCCGTTCTGGGCGGCGGCTATCAGTGTATTGATGACTTCCGAATGGGGAGCCACCCGGTATTGCGTAATCATGATTTCCTTTACCGCCGGGTTGTGGACCGCTTCGTAGAGGAAATGGATGAAATGGTCAAACGAATGGTAAGGATAGTGCAGCAACAGGTCACGTTTCGCCACATACTTCAAGATGCTCTGCTTCTTGTTCAGGTAATTCAACGTCATGGGCGGCATCGGTTCCCCCCGCTTCAAGTCGGGATTCGGATTGGGCAGATGAGCCAAATCCTCCAGGTTAAGATGCTTGTCGCCCGGCACCAGTTCGTCGGGGTTGATGCCGAAAGCGTCAATCAGATAGTTCAGGAAATCGGCAGGCATATGCCGGTCGTAGACAAAACGGCATACCGCACCAATCTTGCGCTTCTTCACCTTTTTCTTCAACTGTTCTACCATCACTTCTGCCGACGGTGCGTCATCCACCATCACATCGGCATCGCGGGAAATCTTGCAACAATGGCTGCAATCCACCTCGTAACCGGGGAACATCAAACCAATGTTAAGCTTGATGATGTCCTCCATATACATCAAGTAATAGTTGCCATCCTTCTGTGGAAGCTCGACAAAACGGGGCACCTTGCTATAAGGCAGTTTCATGATGTAGTACTCGGTCACCCCGTTGTCCTTTCTCCGCAAACGGGTGCACAGATAAAGACGGTCGGCACGCAGGAATACCTTTACACGGCTACGGCTTACAGGAACAGGCTGCAGGTAAGGGAAGATTTCTTCACGGAAGAAGTTGGTGATGAATTCATTGTGGTCGGGGTCAACTTCCTGACGGTGTTGATAGAAAACAATCCGGTTCCGTTTCAATTCGGGCAGGATACTGTTCTGGAAAATGTCAATACGGTCTTCAAGCTGTCTGTTCACTTCATCGGCAATCCGGCCAATCAGTTCGCGGGCTTCATCCTGAGTCATGTCTTCGCTATAGCCTCCCCGGGCTACTGCCTTATGCTCGGCTACGCGAACCTTATAATATTCTTCCAGATTGGACGAATAAATGGCAATGAAATTGATACGGTCATAGATGGGAACAGTCGGATCGGCTGCCTCCAATAATACCCGATAGTTGAATGACAACCAACTGATATCACGGTTGAAATAACGGTATTTGTTATCCATCATATTATTAGATTTGGCCAAATATAGTTATCTTTGCGATAATAAACAAAGAAATATGACGAGAATTGGATTATTGTCCGACACACACGGGTTTTGGGACGACAGATACTTGAAGCATTTTGAGCATTGCGATGAGATATGGCATGCCGGGGATATCGGTTCGCTGGAGGTAGCTGAACGGTTGGCCGCTTTCCGTCCGTTGCGTGCTGTCCATGGAAACATTGACGGAGGAAACATTCGAATCACGTATCCATCAATCAACCGCTTCACCATCGAGGGAACCGACGTCCTTATCAAGCACATTGGCGGTTATCCGGGGAACTACGACGCTTCTATCCGTAGCAGTCTGTTTGTACATCCGCCCAAACTGTTCATCAGCGGACACTCGCACATACTGAAGGTGAAATACGACAAGACTTTGGGCTTGTTGCATATCAATCCCGGAGCTGCGGGCAACTATGGTTTCCATAAAGTAAGGACGCTGGTAAGATTTGCCATCGACCAAGGCGAATTCAAGGACCTGGAAGTGATTGAATTGGCAGAAAGATAGCTTTCAAACAAACACTGATCTTTTTTAAAGGCACGGATTATACGGATTAACGCGGTTTTTATGTATATAAACACAAACTTTTCCGTGCAATCCGTGTAATCCGTGCCTAAAATAAAAAGGATGTGTCATATGGCACACCCTTTCATTATTTCTTTCGTTCCAGTTCCTGCAAGCTTTCCAGCTTCTTGGTCTCCAGGAATTCGTAAATGCCGCACAGATGTTCCTTCACTTTCTTGTTGCCAAACTCATACACCTTCGTTACGAGACCGTCCAGAAAGTCACGGTCGTGGGATACGACAATCAGTGTGCCATCGAAATCCACTAAGGCTTGCTTCAGAATATCTTTCGTCTTCATGTCGAGGTGGTTGGTCGGTTCGTCCAATATCAAGAGGTTAACGGGTTCGAGCAAAAGCTTGATCATCGCCAGACGGGTACGCTCACCACCACTCAACACCTTTACCTTCTTCATGGAAGCCTCGGGGCTACCGAACATAAACGCACCGAGCAAATCGCGAATCTTGTTACGGATATCCCCCTTTGCCACATCGTCGATGGTCTGGAATACGGTCAAGTTTTCATCCAACAACGATGCCTGATTCTGTGCAAAATAGCCGATCTGTACATTATGACCAAGTGTCAAGGTGCCCTCATGGTCGATTTCGTTCATGATACACTTCACCAACGTGGACTTACCTTCACCGTTCTTACCCACGAAGGCAACCTTGTCGCCACGTTCGATGGTCAACGAAGCATTCTTGAACACTACATGGTCGCCATAGGTCTTCCCTACTCCATCCATAATGACCGGATAGTTACCGCTTCTCGGTGATGGCGGGAACTTCAAGCGCAACGCCGAGGTATCTTCTTCATCCACTTCGATGATTTGCAGTTTTTCGAGCATCTTCACACGGCTCTGAACTTGAAGCGTCTTGCTATACGTACCCTTGAAACGTTCGATGAAATCCTTCGTTTCCTGAATCATCTTCTGTTGTTCTTCGTATTGCTTCATCTGCTGTTCGCGACGTTCCTTGCGAAGAACGAGGTATTGCGAATAGTTCACCTTATAGTCGTAGATGCGTCCCATCGTCACTTCAATGGTGCGGGTGGTGATGCTGTCCACAAACTTGCGGTCGTGGCTGATGACAATCACCGCCTTGGCACTGTTAATCAAGAAGTCTTCCAACCATTGGATGGATTCAATGTCGAGGTGATTGGTAGGCTCGTCGAGCAACAACACATCCGGATTCTGCAGCAGCAATTTGGCCAATTCAATACGCATTCGCCATCCACCGCTGAAGTCACTTGTCGGCTTGTCGAAGTCCTCACGCAAGAAACCGAGGCCGAGCAACGCCTTTTCTACATCTTCCTCAAAGTGTGTCAAATCGATGGCATAGAATTTCTCGCTCATCGTCGATACCTTCTCAATCAAAGCCATGTATTCATCGCTTTCATAGTCGGTACGTTCGGCCAGTTCCTTGTTGATGGCTTCGATTTCCGCTTCCATTTGATGCAAATGGGCGAAAGCTTGTGATGCTTCTTCAAACACCGTACGACCGTCCTCGGTCATCAAGTGCTGCGGAAGATAGGCCACGACACAATCCTTCGGCGCCGTCACCTTTCCACGGGTAGGCTGGCGTACACCGGCCAAGATCTTCAACAAAGTAGACTTTCCGGCACCGTTCTTACCCATCAAGGCGATGCGGTCCTTTTCATTGATTTGAAAGGAAATGTCACTGAACAAGGTGGTACCGCCGAACTCGACGGTCAATCCATCGACTGAAATCATATTTAATCCGTTTATTTATTATGAAGCCAATATCAATATCAACAACTGAGCAGTGAGGATACGGAGGAACATCGTTACCGGATAAACCGTAGAGTAGCCTACAGCAGGAGCATTGTTGTTGGCCGTTTGGTTGGCATAGGCCAAAGCCGGCGGGTCGGTGGTACTACCTGCCATCAATCCCATCAGCATGAAATAATTCATCTTATAACGCATACGGGCAATGACTCCCATCACCAATAACGGGATAACCGTTATCAGAAAGCCACAACCAACGTATAACAATCCGTCACCTTCCACTACCGTCTGCACGAAGTTGGCTCCCGCCTTCACACCGACACTGGCAAGGAACAAAGCAATCCCTATCTCGCGAAGCATCAGGTTGGCACTCATAGTGGTATAAGTCACTAACTTCAATTTGTACCCGAAACGTCCTATCAGGATAGCTACAATCAACGGTCCACCTGCCAATCCTAATTTTACTGGAGTAGGGATGCCAGGGAAGGCTATTGGCAAGCTACCGAACAGGATACCCAAGAAGATACCGACGAAGATGGTCACAATATTGGGATGATCGAGGCGTTTCAACGAATTACCCATCAGATTTGCAACCCGCTCAACCGCATCCTGCGGTCCTACAACCATTACACGGTCGCCGACCTGCAAGGTCAAATTGTACGATGCAAATATATCCATGCCCGAACGGTTGACACGAGTAATATTCACTCCATAAAGCGTTCGAAGATGAAGTTCTCCCAAGCGCTTGCCGTTCATCTTTGATTGGGTAACCAAAATGCGTCTGGAAATCATCGGCATGTCTTGTTTTTCCCAATCCACTTTAATCTTCGGACCAATAAAAGCGATAATGGCTTCCGCATCATCTTCCGCGCAAACGATAAACATCTGGTCGCCTACATGGAAGACCGTATCTTTGGAAGGGATGTTCACATGGCCGTTCTGGAGGATACGGGAAATGACAAAATCGCGTCCGATGAAATTCTTTACTTGCATCAAAGTCTTTCCATTCAGGGCTTCATTACGAACCTCTATGTGCATCATATAAGGAGTGAGGTGCGGATCGGCAGCTTCCTGTTGTGCAATTTCCTCTTCCTCCTGCTTTAAATTGATTTTACAGAGCAAACGCACTAAAATAATGGAACCTATGATACCCAACACGCCCAACGGATAGGCACAGGCATATCCCATCGCTATCTGCGGACCATCGTACTCCAATTGGGACAAGGCCTCATTCGCCGCACCAAGTCCCGGAGTATTGGTTACGGCCCCACAAAGGATACCTACCATCATGGGAAGTTCAATCCGACCTCCTAAAGCATAATACAGCCCTACGGCTACTGCTATATTCAGCAGGACTACACCTACGGCTATCATATTCATGGAAACCCCTCCTTGCTTGAAGGAAGTGAAGAAGGAAGGGCCTACCTGCAGACCGATGCAAAAGACAAAAAGTATCAGCCCGAAGTCTTGAACAAAGTTAAGGATTTGAGTATTTCCTGTAAATCCGAAATGTCCACATACAATACCTGCAAACAATACGAAAGTTACCCCTAATGATACTCCAAAGAATTTGATTTTCCCTAATAATACTCCTATTGCCACCACAAAAGCATACAGCAACATAATATGGGCAATGGAATTCTCGTCTGTCAACAGACCATTTAACCAATCCATACTCAAAAAAACTAAATTTATTATCCTTTTTACCTAAAAACGGATGCAAAATTAGTCATTTCCCTTCTGCCTGCCTAATAAAAGAGAAACAAAAATTGAGCAAATCTTTGTAATAGTTTAAAAAGGAATTATTACATTTGCCCGAATACTATAATTTAAGGAGACAATTAACCTTTTTAATATCAAAAACTATGGCAGATAGTAAAGAAAAACTCTTTTCAGATTTTCCTGGCGTTTCGACCGAAGCGTGGATGGAAAAGATTACAGCCGACCTCAAAGGCGCTGACTTTGAAAAGAAATTGGTTTGGAAGACCAATGAAGGATTTAAAGTGAAACCTTTCTACCGTCAGGAAGACTTGGAAGGCTTGAAGACCACTGAAGGACTTCCGGGACAATTTCCTTACGTGAGAGGTACCAAGAAAGACGACAACACATGGTATGTTCGTCAAGACATCAAGGTGGAATGTGCCAAGGAAGCCAACGCCAAGGCACTCGATTTGTTGAACAAGGGTGTGGATTCGCTCGGTTTCAACATCAACAAGAAGGACCTTTGTCCGGAATATATCGAAACATTACTCGAAGGCATTTGTGCCGAATGTGTGGAATTGAACTTCTCTACTTGTCAGGGTGCTACCGTTACATTGGCAAGCCTGCTCGTGGAATACTTCACCAAGAAGGGTTACGACTTGGCTGCTTTGAAGGGTTCTATCAACTACGACCCGATGGGCAAGATGCTCGCCAAGGGTAAGGATATGAGCAACTACATCGCTACCGCCAAGGTGTTGGTAGAAATTATGGCTGCTCTCCCGAAGTATCGTTGCATCACCGTAAACGCTCTCGAACTGAACAATGCCGGTTCTTACATCGCTCAGGAATTGGGTTATGCCCTCGCTTGGGGTAACGAATACCTGAATGCCTTGATTGAAGC
>JAFVTL010000034.1 GCA_017503235.1 Bacteroidaceae bacterium
TACCAACTGAGCTATGGCACCTTTCTTGTTTGCGGGTGCAAATGTAGGGACTATTTTCTAATCCACCAAATTTTTGAGTGATATTTTATCAAAAAGTGCTAATTTATGACTCATTTTTGTTTGATGATGTCTTGAATGACCAATCCTGCCAGCATAAATCCGAAGATAGCCGTGGTATGGGTAATGGTTCCGTTGGTGTGGACTTTGGCTGCATGCCAGTCGTTTTCTGCCAAAGGCGAGGACGTTTCATAAAAAGTGTCGGCACCTTTGTTCTCCAACAATTCCTCGCTATATACACACTTGAATTTCTTGCTTGGGAATTGTTTGCTCTTCTTGAATTTCTGGCGGAGGGCTTTGGCCAATGGACAGCCTTTCACTTTCCAGAATTCGGCGATGTCTATCTTGAGAGGATCCATCTTGAGGGCGGCACCCATCGAAGCAAATAGTGTGCCGGGTGTTTCACAAGCCCGGCGAATCAGCAAGGCTTTGTTTTCCAGGCTATCAATGGCGTCGAGAATATAGTCGTATGTCTCGATGTGGAAAGAATCGGCTGTCTCTGCACAATACACCTGTTGCAGCGCTTGGATTTCGGCATTGGGATTGATGTCAAGGAGTCGTTCTCTCAAAACTTCCACCTTGGGACGACCGATGGTTTTGGTGGTGGCCATCAGCTGTCGGTTGATGTTGGTGGTGCATACGCAGTCACTGTCCACGATGGTCAAGTGGTGGATGCCTGAACGTATCAAACTCTCTGCACACCAACTGCCTACTCCTCCCACGCCAAATAGGATGACTCGTTTCTGTGCAATGGAATGAACCATTTTTTTTCCCAATAAAAGCTCTGTACGATTGAATATTCCTTCTTCCATGGATTGTTTATTTCTTTTAGGAAGCGAAATTACACTTTTTTTTGTGTATTCCAACTTAATTCTCTAACTTTGTCCAATTGATTTGTAATTAAATAATCTTAATCCGAATATGAGAACACTTTTCGTCTCTGTATTGGTCTTCCTCTTTGCTTTGGGGGCCTGTACCTCTTCTCAATCTTCTCCAGAGAAGGTTGATTATACACAGTTGGTTAATCCGTTCATTGGCACTGATTTTACCGGGAATACTTATCCGGGTGCTCAGGCTCCGTTCGGTATGGTTCAGTTGAGCCCGGACAATGGCTTGGCTGGTTGGGACCGTATCTCCGGTTACTTTTATCCGGACAGCACGATTGCAGGTTTCAGCCATACACACCTCTCGGGTACTGGTGCCGGTGACTTGTATGATATCCTCTTCATGCCGGTGACTCTTCCTTATAAGGAGGCGAAAGGAGAATTGGGAATCCATTCCAAGTTCTCTCACAATGACGAAGAAGCCTCAGCCGGTTATTACCGAGTGAAGTTGCAGGATTATAACATCAATGTGGAATTGACGGCTACTCCGCGTTGTGGTGTACAGCGTTATACGTTCCCGAAAGCAGAATCAATGGTGATTCTGAACTTGAAGAAAGCGATGAACTGGGACTTCACTATGGACTCACATATCGAAGTAGTGGATTCTTGCAACATCCGTGGTTATCGTTTCTCGGAAGGTTGGGCACGTGGACAGAAGGTGTATTTTGCGACTCGTTTCTCTCGTCCGTTCAAGAGCATGGAGTTGGATAATGCCGAAATCAAGCTGAAAGGTGAAAAGGTAGGTACATCGAATATCGCCCGTTTCATGTTCGATACGGAAGAAGGCGAACAGATTACGGTTGTAACAGCTCTCTCGGGTGTCAGCGTGGAAGGAGCTGTGAAGAACTTGAATGCAGAAGCTCCTCATAATGATTTCGACAAGTATCTGGCTGAGGCCAAGGCTGACTGGAACAAGCAGTTGCAACGTATCGAAATCAAGGGTGGTGCGGACGATGACCGTGTGAATTTCTATACAGCCCTTTATCATAGCATGATTGCTCCGACCATCTATAGCGATGTGGATGGCAAGTATTATGGTCCGGACAAGCAAGTACATCAAGCCGATGGCTGGACAAACTACAGCACTTTCTCTTTGTGGGATACATTCCGTGCGGCTCACCCGTTGTTCACTTATACTGAACCGGAACGTGTAGGCGATATGGTACAGTCGTTCATCGCATTCTACGAACAGAACGGTCGTCTTCCGGTATGGAACTTCTGGGGTAGTGAAACCGACATGATGATTGGTTATCATGCCGTGCCGGTGATTGTGGATGCTTATTTGAAGGGTATCGGTAACTTTGATCCGGAAAAGGCTTTGGAAGCATGTGTGGCTACTGCCAACATCGATGAATATCGTGGCATCGGTTCTTATAAAAAGAATGGTTACATCCCTTACAATGTTAAGGATGAATATAATGCTGAAAACTGGTCGTTGAGCCGTACCTTGGAATATGCGTTCGATGACTTCTGTATTGCCGAGATGGCTCAGAAGATGGGCAAGACTGAACTGGCGAACGAATTTTATAAGCGTTCACAGAACTACCGCAATGTGTTCAATCCGGCTACCGGCTTCATGCAGCCGATTGATGACAAGGGCGTGTTCCAACCGAACTTCAATCCGGATGAATATACAGCTCATATCTGCGAAAGTAATGCATGGCATTATTTCTGGTCGGTACAGCACGACATCAAGGGCTTGATTTCATTGACCGGTGGTCAGGACAAGTTTGCTGCTAAGCTCGACAGTATGTTCACTTACATCCCGGCTGGCAACGAAGAATTGCCAATCTTCAGTACCGGTATGATTGGTCAGTATGCACATGGCAACGAGCCGAGTCACCA
>JAFVTL010000014.1 GCA_017503235.1 Bacteroidaceae bacterium
CGACTTCTGTGCTGTCGGTACGGAGAAATCTTACTGTTACGGAATCTATAGGGTCATAAGTGAAATCATCTACTATTTGACCCATTACCCAGTATTTTTGTGCATTTGCGTTCAAACAACATACGCAAAGAAAAATGATGAGATTTAGTACTTTCATTTCTAATAAGATTATTTGTGTCTGGATATGGTAATCTTCTATATGGATACATGTTACTGATCCATATAGAAGGTTGTCTCATTTCAGATAAATTCTAAATCATTCCCAACCAAGATACTGCTCCAAAAGAATTTTCCAGTGCGGTAGGGGCTTCTGTAGCTGCGGACGTAGCAGTAGAATAACAGTTACAATTATCCGGATTCGAAGGATTGCCGTTACTACTTCCACAGGTACAATTGTTTGTTGGTGTTGTGGGAGGGCAACCGCAATTGTCACCATTGCATTTACAATTGTTAGCAAGGCTTTCGCAATCGCAATTGTCAGGCGTAGCTGTTCCTGCTCCTCCTCTCAGATTTCCTTCCTGCCATTCGCTAAGCAGGACAAAATACTTGGATGCGTTATACATGGGCATACAAACAGACACTTGCGGAATGTGTTCTGTTACGCATGTTTCGTTATCTTGTAATCTCGTGTCGTTTTCTTGTTTTATCTTGTCGTTCATATCATATTAATGTTTTCTGGCCGCAAATATACAAACTATTTTTGTATATAGCAAAAAAAATAAAAAACGGTTTTTATAAATTATTTGCTATTCTATGATATTTCGCTATTTTTGCAAAGCATTATATCAATTCTATATACAATATAATTATGGGTAAGAATTTTCTATCTCTAAAAGACTTTGAACTTTCCATGCGTGAAGATGCCCTTACTAGGGCTGAACTATTCCAAAACTACATCCATCAAATGGAGCAGTTTGACTCTAAAAGCTACTGGGTTATGTCACATGGATGTGTTGGAGCCAAGATGCCTTTGACGGAAACAAATACTTTATTTGATTCCTATATTTCAAATGACTACCTTGGAATGTCACAACGTAAAGAAACTATTGAAGCCGGCATAAATGCGCTTATGAAATATGGAACAGGGGCTTGTGCAGCCCAACCAATTGGAGGATATTTGGATATCCATCGACAGTTGGAAAAAGAAATTGCTGACTTTGTCGGTCAAGAAGATGCAATTCTTTTCTCTTCTGGATTTGGAGCAAATGCCGGCTTGCTTCGTGCGATACTTGGCAAGAATGACATTGCCTATATTGATTCTTATATCCATACTAGCGCGATGAGTGGATTGATTGGAACAAACACTAAGCACATAGGGCACAATGATATTGAGTATTTGGATATGATTCTTGATAAAGAAAAAGATAAATATCAGACTCGTCTTGTCATTGTTGACGGAGTTTACTCTCAAAATGGTGATTTGTCCAAACTTCCGGAATACATTTCAGTCTGCAAGAAGCACAACTGCTTACTTATGGTAGATGATGCCCATGGTATTGGTGTTATGGGAAATAATGGACGTGGAACAGCAGAACACTATAATTGTATGGGACAAGTGGATATTATTACGGGCACATTTAGTAAATCATTTGGTTGTGTTGGAGGTTTTGTTGCCGCTTCTTCCAAACTTATTCAGTATTTAAGATATTATGCAGACAGCAATGTATTCTCTGCTGCAATAACGCCCCAAGTAACATGTTCTGTCCTTAAAGCATTGGAGTTAATAAAATCCCAACCGTGTATTCGCGAAAAATTATGGAACAATGTAAATTTCCTACGTAATGGATTGCTTGACTCCAAATTTGACATAGGAATATCTGTTTCTCCTATTTTTCCGTTAATGGTTCGGGATAACGAAAAAGTGTATCGCATCGCTGACATGTTACAAAAAAAACGTATATTTGCAAGTGGGATAGTTTATCCTGCGGTTCGTACCAAGGAGGCAAGAATAAGAATCAGCATTTTGGCTTCCCACGAAATAGCTCAATTAAAACATCTCATTCGCAGTCTTGAGGAGATAAGAAACGAAATACCTTTTTAATTACACGAAGAAATGGCCAACGACGGTAAACGAGTGCGTATAAGGCGCACAAAAGCTACAATAATTGAAGATATAAGAAAAGCAGCTGTGGAAAGTGTACTTAAACGGGGGTTCTCCGGTTCACTGGTATCTGAAATTATAAAGAAAGCCAAAATTGAACCTGTTGTTTTTTATAACCGATACCAAAATCTTGAGGAGTTCTTCAGCGAATTTGTCAAAGGCTATGATTATTGGTTCTCTGATGTGGCAAAAGAAGCAAACAAACAAGAGAAACCATACGATCAATTTATCGCATTAATAGATGGACTACAGGAATGTATGATAGAAAAGTCGGTGATGCAGGAATTGATCCGTTGGGAAATTGCCGAAGGTAACGACATTACCAAGAGAACTGCTTCCATACGTGAAATGTTTACTTTGCCACTGGCTGAAAAATACGATGACTTATTCAAAAATTCCGGGATAGATTTTGTTGCTATTGCAACAATTATCGTCAGCGGATTATATTACCTTTATCTGCATAAGGATCGTTCTACATTCTGCAATATCGACATGAATACGGAAGAAGGAAGAGACAGAATCAATCAGGCCATTAAGTATCTTTCCGAACTCCTTTTCAGCAAAAGAAACAAGGGAACGGAAGACTTGTAACTGTAAATATGATGTTTGGAGGTTTTTATATAAAATTTAAGGAGTTTGTCCTCAACGTATTGGGCACCATCGAGAATCTCGGTTCGTTGGAAAGCACTTTCGTGATGGACGAAATCAAGCATGAATATGGTATAAACGTATAGGTGCGAGGAATGGTCCTCAATCACCCCATCTTGCCCGTCAGATAGGCTTGGGTGCGCTCGTCGGTGGGGTTGGAGAACATGGTCTCCGTATCGCCGTACTCCACCAGTTCACCCAGGTACATGAACATGGAGCGGGAGGAGATGCGCATGGCCTGCCCCATGTTGTGGGTGACGATGAGGATGGTGACCTCCCGTTGCAATTCCTGCATCAGCTCCTCGATGTGGATTATTACAAATATTTCATTTAGAGAATATTATTTCTATATAATTATTTAGCCCTCTTTTTAGCAAATATCTCATCGATCATCTCTTTTACATCCTTATTCACTTGCAAGAAATTTGCATACAGAATACGTTCTCTTGCATCCCGTGACTTGAACGTATAGAACTTGGGTAGCGGTACATACTCCGCTTCTTCTTTCTTTATCTCCTTCATGTCAAAGTCGGTCTTGCAGTAGAATTTGGAGGTCTTGAACTCTTCTGATTCCTGTATATTCATCTGGTCACGCATACCCACTTTGGTTTTCACAAAGTCACGAGCCACCTGACCGCATACCCAACCAGTCGGCATATCTGAGATTTTGCTCGCCGGAACAAGATTGTCCATGTTCTCGTTTAGATTGATGGAGGTCTTGTCACGGTCAATGGTGACACCCTTCTTCAACTGTACCACCTTGCCGAAAATGTCATTGGAGAGCCATTCCAAAGTTTCCTTGCTTCTTGCTGAGCCGGACACCACATTACCAACTGTAGTGATAATCTTCTGCATTCCGACTTTTCCATAATCCGCTTCCAACTGTGGCAACTCTTGAAAACCGAGTGCCACACTTACTTTGTTGCTTCGAGCTGTACCAATCAAGCGGTCAATCTTATGGAAATAGAGTGTCGGCAACTCATCGACAATGATACTTACCGGTATGTTCTTTCCTTGTCCTGTGTTCACACGGGTAACTAGTCTGTTCAGGATAAGTGCATTCAATGCACCGATGATGCTTTCCATCTCAGGGTCATTGGCAATCAACAGATAGGACGGACTCTTCGGGTCTGACACCTTCAAATCAAAATCATCTCCATCTTTATGAAATATCCAATAGGACTCCTTGGTGGCCAATCTGGAAGTATAGACACGCAATGTACCAATCATACCTTCCAACTGCTCCATCGCCTTGTTCTTCAATGCCGTCTGAAAAGGGCCAAGCAAAGGTGCTACCTCATTGTCTGTTTCCAATACCTCAAAGATGGTCTGGTAACTCTCATTGAGGAAAGAAAGAATGTGGGGCATGTCCGAGTATTTGCCCAGCCAATAGGCAGGCTCCACTTCATTGCCATGCTCGTCAAACACCTTGCCAGACGGTTTCAACCGTTTAGTCAAAGGTTCTTCAATCTTCTCCGCTATCAGTTTCTTGCCGTTCTTGTCATACGGTTCACGTTCATAGTTCACGAAGAAGTAGATACAAGCTGCCAGGAAGTTCACCGCAGATGTCTGGAAGAACTGGTCACTGCCACCGCCACCTTCCTTCTTTCCCTTCTGCAAGGATTCAAGGAGGGTTTCGGCTGTTTCACTGGCTGCTGCCAAGTTGTTGATGTACTTCTGCTGGATCGGATTCACCCGTCGGCTGTATTCCACATCCACAAAGTTGATGATATTGAACTTGCATCCCTTCGGCAGATTACCGTTCTTCTTGTTCTTCAGATAGTGGTAGTAAAGTTTGGTTGCCAATGTGGGGAACTTATAGTCATATACCACCATGGCAAAGCCCTTGGCACTGTGCTGACGGATAAATGGTTCAATGATGGAGAAAGTCTTACCAGAACCGGGAGTACCGACCACCCATGTGCCACGGAAAGGATTCACCACGTTTACCCATCCTTTACGGAACTTGCCCTTGTAATAGTAACGCATCGGGATGTTCACTGAATACTTGTTCTCCTGCAAGGTCTGGCATTGCTCAAACGATTCGTTCTCCAAATTGAAACGGTCTTTCAACAGTTCTTCCTTCAAGAACTTCGAGATGTTATCCAATGCAATATGTACAAGAACCGTACCCAAGACGGAAGCAACCATATAAAGGATAACATTCAGACGCAAGGTATAGAGACGGAAATCCATCGGATAACTGAACAACCAAACCGCCAAGACGAGTAAGCCGATACCGCTGACAAGCGGGTACAACACCTGCTTCCTTGTATCAAACTCCAGATGTTTCTTGTTTCGGGTTCCGATACAGGTGATGCAGATGAGTATGACCGTAGCAATCTTGCTATACACCAAATTGCCGTCCTGATAGATGAACCACCGTTTGATACGGTTATGCAAATCACAGACGATGCCGTTCCAATGGTCAAGCATCTCCGGGTCAATGGCATATTCAAAAAATTCCATCAGTAGGGAGATATAGATTACCGCCCTGAATATCTTGTACGCGCCTTGAAGTTCCTTACTTTCTTCCACGATTCTTATCCTTTAAGTTACTGCTATCTGTTGATGGTTATGATGGGGCGTGACTTGTGTGCCTGGTCTTTGGGTGTCTCCTGCAACGAACCGCTTCCCATGGAATAGAGCC
>JAFVTL010000035.1 GCA_017503235.1 Bacteroidaceae bacterium
AATATGTTTAACTGCACCCTGTTCAGCTGTGAAGCGTCCGTAAGTACCTGTTACTTTCTTCAAAGCTTCGTTAGCGTCTGTACCCTTCTTGATTTCGTCCATGAACTTACCCATGTGGATGAATTCATAACCGCAAATCTGGTCGTCCTTGTCAAGGGCGATACGGTTGATGTAACCTTCTGCCATTTCCAAGTAACGAGGACCCTTTGCCAATGTACCATACAAAGTACCTACCTGGCTACGGAGACCCTTACCCAAGTCTTCCAAACCGGCACCGATCATCAAACCGCCTTCTGAGAAAGCTGACTGAGTACGGCCGTATACGATTTGAAGGAACAATTCACGCATAGCGGTGTTGATAGCGTCGCACACCAAGTCAGTGTTCAATGCTTCCAAAACTGTCTTGCCCGGGAGGATTTCTGATGCCATAGCAGCAGAGTGAGTCATACCAGAGCAACCGATAGTTTCTACCAATGCTTCCTGGATGATACCTTCCTTCACGTTCAATGTCAACTTACAAGCACCTTGTTGAGGAGCACACCAACCAATACCGTGTGTCAAACCAGAGATGTCCTTGATTTCTTTTGATTTTACCCACTTACCTTCTTCAGGAATTGGAGCCGGTCCATGGTTAGGACCCTTCTTTACAACACACATGTGTTCAACTTCGTGTGAATAAACCATATTCTTTAAAAATTTTAGTGATAAAAAAATATTCGTAACCACAAGTGAAATGGGCGTATCTACCCAATTCGCCTACAAAGTTACTTGTTTTATTCGTTTCTGCAACTGAAAATGTGGTTCTTTTTGATAATATTTTTTAATAAAAAGGGGAATGCATAAGCTTTTGTAAACTGGAGTTGCCAAAAACTATTGCTGATTTCCTATAAAAGGTGTACTTTTGTGCCTTTGAATGCTAAGGAAGAATTATGGAAACAAACAAGATAACAATAACTGATGAAGCCCTTCGTAAAGGGGCAGAAGAAGGGATGGACGGATTTCTGAAGGTCTTTACAGACAAATATCTGGAGGTGACCGGAGGAGTCATCAATGCCGAAACCATGCCCTTGCTCAACGGACATCAACATTCCTTGCTGGGCTATCACTTCTTCCGCGAGGAGGTGAATGAAGGCGGGTTCGTGCAACTCATCCAGAACGGTTACGGCCCTTACATCTTCGACAATCCTTTTGCCAAGGCCATGCGCCTGTTCGGTGTAAAGGAGTTCTCCAAACTGGTATATGCAGCCAAGAAAATCTATGATGAGAACAAGGCCGACCTGGAGAAGGAGTGTGACGAGGATGAATTCATGGCCATGTATGAGCAATACGAAGTGTTCGACGACCTGGAAGAGAAGTTCATGGACATGGAAGAGCTGGTGACCGCCAAACTGGCTGAGTTTGTGGACGAGAACCTGGAACTCTTTGCCACTGTGGTGGACTAAAAGGTGAAAATCCTTATAAAATGTTAAATATGGGTTCTGCTGATGCAGTATTTTAAGACTTCTTGCGTTTATTCCTAAAACATTTAAAAAGAATGGGTCGTCTTGGGGTAAACTCAATTCTTTTGACTAAATTTGCAAACCTTTTAATAATTATGATAGATAAAATGAAGAAAGTTAAATTTGCAGCCTTGTTCGCTGCTTTTGTATCCGTTATCGGATTCAGCTCTTGTCTGGGTGATGACAAGACCGAATCATACGATTTGTACGATTATGTAACACTGACAGATGTCGCTGGTAGTACATCCAGACTGAAGTCTATGATAAGCGATACTTATGGCCTGACACTTGAGCCCCAGAACGAATCGGTTATCAAGGCTTTGAAGCTTACTGACGGAACTTATTACGAACGTGCTTATGTAGGCGTGAAGCTGGTGGAAGATATCGAACCGACACGCACCAAGTATACGGTATCTGAAATGCAGGTAGTGGAAGCCATCCCATACCAAGGTTTCAACCAGAACCCCGATACGCTCGATGCCAAGGGTTATGGAAACCATGGTTTCACTGCTGTCAGCAAGAACACTTGGGCAAAGACAGGCTTCTTGACCGTTCCGTTCGAACTGAGAGTGTTGGACAAGCACGCGTCTACCTTCTACAAGGACATTCACATGTACATCGACAAGGCAAGCAACGATACTTTGTATACTCGCATGCGTTATGTCAGAGAAAACATGGAAGGAATGGCTTATCAGTTCCTGATGAGCTTCAAGCTGCCGAAGGCCAATCCGATTTACTATCAGATGAGACCTAAGAACGACTCCATCATCATCAAGGTTACTGCACCTTACAACGAATTCCAGGACGTTGAGTCGTTTGCCAAGTGCCGATTCAGCGAGTTGGTGGCCTATTGATGGTGCCGAACAGATAAATATCCTCTATCTGGCGACGGATAGAGGATTTTTTTATAACTTTGCATCTCATTGCATGAAAGACAACTGCTAAGGAGGACGGAGAATTGAACTATAAGGAACTATTCAACAGGGTCGTCCAGCTGATTTCATCTCCCGCCAATGCGTGGAAGGAAATCGCTGAGGAAACGGACAGACGCAAGGTGCTTGCCGCCTTTGTCTATCCTCTGATAGGCTTGTGCGGCCTTTCGGTTTTCTTCGGTACCTTCATTGGCAATACTGGAGAGGCGAATGCGGCCTTCCAGTTGGCCATGACCCGTTGTTGTGCCACCTGTGTATCCTTGTTCGGAGGCTTCTTCCTGGTTTCATATATCACCAATCTGGCCGGTGAGAAACTGTTGAAGCGGAAGGATGAAAGCGAACAATGCCAGCAGTTTGTCGGTTATGCCATGGTGGTGACCTTTGTGCTCGAAATCATCAGCGGGCTGTTCTCCATCTCTATCTTGGGGTGGATTCTTCAGTTCTACACCGTGTTTGTCGTGTACGAAGGGGCTCGCGCTTTGATGAAGGTGGACGATGATGACCTGACGAAATATTCATTGCTTGTAGGCGTAGCAATCATTGTATGCCCGTACATCATCTCGAGCTTGTTTTATAAATTGTCATTGATAATGAACTGATGAAAGCGGCTTCTATCAACATAAAGAACAAACGGGCTTCGTTCGACTATGAATTCGTCGATACCTACACTGCCGGCATTGTGCTTACGGGTACGGAAATCAAATCAATCCGTTTGGGCAAGGCGAGTCTGGTGGATACGTATTGCTATTTCGTGAGAGGGGAGTTGTGGGTGAAAAACATGCACATAGCCGAGTATTTCTATGGTTCATACAATAACCATGCCGCCCGTCGCGAACGTAAATTGCTCTTGAGCCGTAAGGAGCTCCGCAAACTTCAGGATGCGGAAAAGAATCCGGGCTTCACCATTGTGCCCACCCGTCTCTTCATCAATGAGAAGGGTTTGGCCAAGCTTGTCATTGCGTTGGCAAAGGGTAAGAAGCAGTACGACAAGCGCCAGTCACTCAAGGAAAAGGACGACCGCCGCGAAATGGACCGCATATTCAAGCGTTAAAGTAAGGGTGAGTATTCTTCCCCTTTTCTTTCATATAATGCAACATTCAGATAAGAATTTCGATAGCAACCGAAAAGACAAGCGTTCTTTGCGGCGCCTCCTTCGACAGAATGCGACTTCTGCAGAAGCAGCATTATGGTGCATTCTTAAGGGGAAACAGATAGACGGATTGCAATGGCGTAGGCAATTTAGTGTAGGCCCTTATGTCTTGGATTTCTATTGTCCTCGTATACGTTTGTGTATCGAATTGGATGGGGAATATCATTATGCATCTGAAGGGCTTGACCATGACAATGTTCGCACAGAATGGCTATGGCGTGAAAAGAGGATTTATGTTGTGCGTTTGGAAAATAGGGATGTGTTTACGCATCACGACCGCATTGTAAGTTTAATTCGGAATATTGTGAAAGAAATCCAGGCTGGGAATACTCCGCCGTCCATATTGATGCCTCCTTCTCAATGAGTAGGTAATGATATTGTCAAGTTTTTTATTCTGGGAATATGTATTTGCGGCTGTGTGTCAAATTATTGACTCTCCCTCTGTTTATAGAGGGAGTACCCTCGAAGAGGGGGAGGGAGTTTGGCCTTCATGTACATGCTAACAACTCCTCCGTCGCTTCGCGCCACCTCCTCTATAAACAGAGGAGGAATTATGAAAGTCCCTTTATAAATTCTTCCGCTTTTGCCAAAGTCTCGGGTTTCCCGATGTCTATCAATTGCAAATCTTCTTTGGCGTAGCCACCAAGATGAGCTTTCTGACAAGTCTGTAGGTAGAAGTCCATGATGGAGAATTTGCCTTCCCATTCCTTTCCCATGTAATTGAAGAGGGCAGGAGAAATGACGTGAATGCCGCTGAAGGCATATTCCTTCTGCTCGTCCGGCTGGTAGACGAAGCCCTCGGGCTTGGTTTGTAACGTATCCTTGTTCACCCATCCGCATAAACGGCTCTTGGTGTCGAACAACAGGTAACGCACCGTCTTGCGTGGGCTGACCAATAAGGTCGCATCATTCCCGCTGGCCAAATGATGTTCGTACAAGGCTTTCAGATCTACATTCGAAAGGATGTCGACATTGTGTACCAGAAAGGACTCTCCGTCGGTAAAGTAGGAGGCCGCCTTCTTGATGCCTCCGCCTGTGTCCAGCAAACAGTCCGATTCATCGCTGATGTGGATGGTAATGCCGAAGTTGTCCCTCTCCTTCAAAAAGTCAATGATTTGTCCGGCAAAGTGATGTACGTTGACCACCACTTCGTTGAATCCGGCCGCTTTCAGTTTCTCGATGACGTGTTCCAACATCGGCTTGCCGGCCACGGGTACCAGCGCTTTCGGCATGTGGTCGGTCAATGGTTTGAGGCGTGTGCCGAGCCCAGCGGCAAATATCATTGCTTTCATTACTTTGCTTCAAAGGTTTGTTCGATGTTCTGTTCGCGGTGTATCAGCTCCACCTTCACTCCGAATTTCTTGTTCAGGTGTTCGGCCATGTGCTGTGCCGAGTATACCGAACGGTGTTGTCCTCCGGTACATCCGAAGCACACCATCAGGTTGCTGAATCCCCGCTCTATGTATCGCTTCACATGGGCGTCCACCAGGGCATAGGCATGCTCCAGGAAGGGGAAGATTTCGCCGTCGTCTTCCAAAAACTTGATGACAGGCTCTTCCAGTCCCGTGAAGGGCTTGTATCGCTCATACTTGCCGGGGTTGTTCACCGCTCTACAGTCGAATACATATCCGCCACCGTTTCCGGTCGGGTCGTAAGGGATGCCTTTCTTGTAAGCGAAGCTCATCACCTTTACGGTCAGTTGGCGTTTCTGCAGTTCGTCCTTGAACTGCTTCATTTCGGTCAGTTCGCGGAGTACGGCGCAGAGGTAGGGATATTCCGGATAGTCCTCCTTCAGCAGCTCGCGCAAGTTCTCGATGGCGTAAGGCACACTTTGTATGAAGTGAGGTTTCTTCTCAAAGTACCCCCTGAATCCATATGCGCCCAGTACTTGCAGGGTGCGGAACAGCACGAAGTGTCTCAGTTGGCTGAAGAAATAATTGCGGTCCACCGGCTTGTATTTGCATAGTGCCTTGATATATTCATCCAATAATTCGTTGCGCAGCGTTTCGGGATAGCGTGCCTTTGCTTGCCAGAGGAAAGAAGCTACGTCGTAGAAGAACGGTCCTTTGCGTCCGCCCTGGAAGTCGATGAACCATGGTTCTCCGTCCTTTATCATTACGTTCCGGCTCTGGAAGTCGCGGTACATGAAAGTGGCCGATGAACTACGCAGCAGTACGTCGCTCATCTTCTGAAAATCATCCTCCAGCCGGTCTTCTTGAAATTCCAGTCCCGTAGCCTTCAGAAAGCAGTACTTGAAGTAGTTCAAGTCCCACAGAATCGAGCGTTGGTTGAACTCCGGTTGCGGGTAGCATCGGCCGAAGTCAAACCCGTCGGCCCCTGCGAACTGGATGGCCGGCAGCAGTCGGATGGTCTTTCGCAGCAGTTCCTTTTCCTCTTCCGAGAAGGAACTGGTTGCCCGTCCTTTTTCAATGGCGTTGAACAGCAGTGTATTACCCAAATCTTCCTGCAGATAGTAGGCTTTGTCTTCCGATGCGGCCACCACTTGTGGCACTGGCAGCCCTTTCTTCTTGAAGTGTGCGGCCATGTAGAGGAATGCTTCGTTCTCCTCTTTCGATGTGCCGTATACCCCAATCAAGTTCTCTACGCCAGTCAGTCGGAAGTAGCGTCGGTTGGATCCCGAGGCCGGCATTTCTTCAACGGCTTCGGCGCGTACGCCTGTATATTGCAGATATAGTTTCTGTAGGTTTTCTGTTATCATGGTCAACTTCGTTTGTTTTGTAGGCAAATGTACAGAAAAACTTCCAAGATAATGCGCGCGATGATAAATTCTAATCAATATTTTCTTCGTGAAAGTATTTCTCGGATGATTCGGTTGTTAATTCATACTCTGTGTTGACCGGATAAATCGCATCCTCATCTTTCGCTTGTAAGATAAGCATGCTGTTGCAGACACGTGCAGAGCTTGTTGGTGATACGTGCAGACGTATCTTTCGTAGTGAAAGGTTGCCGCAAGAAAAAAGCAAGGGAGCGTCTTCATAACGAACGCCCCCTTGAAGTTACTTGATTTCGATTTCCTCTTTCATGTCAATCTCTTCTTTCTTTCCGTCAGTAAACTTGTACTGGAGGAAGGCGAGACTCTGATCGGGGACAACCTTGATGCCGAATCCGTATTTCATCTGCCACTTACGTTTCATGGAAATGAATCCTTGGTTGACAAAGGCAGCGATGTACGGATGGATGTACAGGGTAAATTTCTTGATCTTCAGTTTGTTGACCAGGTAGTCAATTTTGCTTTCCAATGTGTCCGTAAAGAGTATGGACGATTTGATGGTTCCTTTTCCGAAGCAGGTGGGGCAGGTTTCGTCGGTGGTGACGTCCATGGCGGGACGTACACGCTGACGGGTTATCTGCATGAGGCCGAATTTGCTGAGTGGCAGGATGTTGTGCTTGGCACGGTCTTTCTGCATGTTCTGACACATGCGTTCGTAGAGTTTCTGCCTGTTCTCGGCCAGGTTCATGTCGATGAAGTCGATAACGATGATGCCACCCATATCGCGCAGGCGCAGTTGGCGTGCGATTTCGTCGGCGGCTCCTAAGTTCACTTCCATGGCGTTGGCTTCTTGGCCGTTGGCGGATTTGGCCCGGTTGCCGCTGTTCACGTCCACTACGTGAAGGGCTTCGGTGTGTTCGATGATGAGATAGGCTCCGCTCTTGTAGGAAATGGTCTTGCCGAACGACGATTTCAGTTGCTTGGTGACGGCAAAGTTATCGAAGATGGGAAGTTCGCCTTTGTAGAGCTTGACAATGTCCGCCCGGTCGGGGGCGATGAGTGTGACGTAGTCCTTGATTTCGTGGAACACGTTCTCGTCATTTACATAGATGTTCTCGTACGAAGGGTTGAAAAGGTCGCGCAGCATCCCTACCGTGCGGCTGGTTTCTTCGTATACCAGGGTAGGGAGTTTGGTGTGCTTCTGCACCTTGGTAATCATTTCTTCCCAGTGTCTCAGCAATACTTTCAACTCTGCATCGAGTTCGGCCACTCTTTTACCTTCAGCTACGGTCCGTACAATGACGCCGAAGTTTTTCGGCTTGATGCTTTGCAGGAGCTGCTTCAGGCGGGCTCGTTCTTCACCCGATTTAATTTTTGATGATACGGAAACCTTGTCGTTGAACGGGATGAGGACCAGGTAGCGTCCGGCGAAGGATAGTTCGCAGGTGAGACGCGGTCCTTTGGTCGAGATAGGTTCCTTGACGATTTGCACAATGACTTCCTGTCCTTGCTGAAGGGTGTTGGCGATGGTGCCTTCCTTGTCTATTTCGGGCAGCATGGAAGCCTTGGCCATGGGGTAGAGTTTCTTCTTGTCGCTGACGACTTGCTTCAGATACTTCTGATAGGAACTGAATTGGGGACCCAGGTCAAGATAATGAAGAAAAGCGTCTTTACCGAAACCGACATCCACGAAGCATGCGTTCAGGCCGGGCATGATTTTCTTCACCTTGCCTAAATACATGTTGCCCACGTTGAAGGAGGCCGTCTGGCTTTCCTTCTGAAACTCCACCAAGTTCTTGTCTTCGAGCAGGGCGATGGAAATTTCTTTGGGCTGTACGTCAATTACAAGTTCGCTTGTCACTTCTTTTCTTTTTTATCTTCCTTTTTTTAAACAAAGAACAAACCTTGAAACTGCTTTGTTGTTTCGTCAGGTTTGTTCTTTATTTTTTGTTGTCTCGTACAGACTACAAATGCTTATTTGCTTTTATGTCTGTTCTTGCGCAGTCTTTTTTTACGCTTGTGTGTAGACATTTTATGTCTTTTTTTCTTCTTTCCGCTTGGCATAGCTTCAAAATTTTATAGGGTTAATACTAAGTTTGTTATTTCTTTACGGCAATGGTAAATGTCTTTGCTGGTTTGAACGCCGGAATGTTGTGCTCTGGAATGATGATGGTAGTGTTCTTTGAAATGTTTCGAGCTGTCTTTTGAGCTCTCTTCTTTACGATGAAACTACCGAAACCGCGCAAATATACGTTTTCTTCTTCTGCCAAAGCTTCCTTTACGGTTTCCATAAAGGCTTCGATGGTGTTCAAGATCTCTGCTTTTTCAGCACCAGTCTTCTTAGCAATTTCATTTACAACTTCTGCTTTAGTCATATTGCTTATAATTAAATGTTATACGTTCTTTAAATTTTCGGAGTGCAAATATACAGATTTTCTGTATCTTAAAGAAACTTATTCAAAATAAATTTCATAAAAAGTCTTCGTTTCTCTGTTTCTTGCCTTATTTTTGTGGAGAAAATGCTCGGGAGTACATTCGATGTTGCATGTTGTCCCGTATTTTCCGTTATGATGACTTGAAATATCCCAATCCGCATGAACCGCTTTTCCGACACACTCCTGCTATGGTATGACGAACACAAGCGCGACCTTCCGTGGCGCCATACTCGCGACCCGTATCTGATATGGATATCCGAGATTATCCTGCAACAGACGCGTGTCGCTCAAGGTTATGACTATTACCAGCGTTTTGTGAACCGTTTCCCCGATGTGTTTTCCCTGGCGGAAGCCGACGAGGACGAAGTGCTGAAGTATTGGCAGGGTCTCGGCTATTATTCGCGCGCAAGGAATCTGCATGCGGCTGCATGCAACATGGCCGAAGCTGGAGGATTCCCCGACACTTACGAAGGGGTGTTGGCGCTGAAGGGGGTAGGCGGATATACGGCTGCGGCCATCTGTTCCTTTGCATACGACATGCCATATGCCGTGGTGGATGGGAATGTGTATCGGGTGTTGTCCCGATGGCTGGGCATTGATTTGCCCATCGATTCGACGTCGGGGAAGAAGGCATTTGCCGAAGCGGCCGATGCGTTGCTTGACAAGTCGCGGCCGGCTTTGTACAATCAGGCGGTCATGGAGTTCGGTGCCTTGCAATGCACTCCTCAGTCTCCTGATTGCCAAGCATGTCCTCTTGCTTCGGGTTGTGCCGCCCTCCAACAAGGAAGGGTTCACGAACTGCCCGTCAAGGCGCATAAGACCAAGGTGACTCATCGCTATTTCAATTATATATATGTACGTATAGGTGAAGATACCTTGCTTAGGAAACGTAGTGGTGAGGATGTATGGAAGAATCTGTATGAACCGCTCCTGATAGAAACGAATGAAGATGTGGCGGACAATGAACTTCCGCTCGTCGAGGCGCTTGATGCACTTTTTGACAAAACGTCGCTTTACGACTCGCAAAGCAATGCTTTACAGAAAGGAAAACGTTACTTTCTGATGCTGAAGAGGCGGGGATTGAAACATGTACTTTCCCATCGGGTCATTCATACCAATTTTTATGAAATGACGATGCCGGAAGAAGGCCCGATTCCGGATGGCTATTTCAAGGTGTCTGCAAAAGATTTACAGAAATATGCCGTATCGAATTTGGTTTCTCAGTTTTTTTCGTTATTTTTGAGCCCTGATAACTTAAATGAATGAAACTATGTCAGTCAACAAAGTCATATTGATTGGTAATGTCGGCAAGGACCCCGACGTGAGATACTTGGATAGTGGTGTAGCGGTAGCGACTTTCTCTTTGGCTACTACCGAACGTGGATATACGCTCGCTAATGGTACACAGGTGCCTGAACGTACTGAGTGGCACAATATCGTGCTTTGGCGCGGATTGGCTCAAACCGCAGAAAAGTATGTGCGCAAGGGTGACAAGCTCTTCATCGAAGGAAAGATCAAGAGCCGTTCCTACGACGACCAAAATGGTATCAAACGCACCATCGTCGAAATCTTTGCGGACAATATGGAAATGTTGACTCCACGTGGTACTGGTCAGAACCAATCGGCCGCTCCCCAGCCAGCCGCCCAACCGGCAGCACAGGCAGCACCGGCCGATGCAGCTGAAGACCTGCCGTTTTGATGCTAACAGATGTCTAACTAATACTTGATTCCTTGGATCCAGATTCGTATTTATGCCAGTTGGCAGATTTATTTGATAGTGTAACCGTAACGGCTCCTTCCATAGGAGCCATTGTGGCCATTACTTTGGCCGTACTCCTTTTGTTTGCTTCGGGCTTTGTGTCCGCCTCTGAAATAGCCTTCTTCTCCTTGTCGCCCAGCGACTTGAACGAGATAGAAGAAGAAAGCCATACTTCCGACAAATACATCAAGTCGTTGCTGAATGATTCGGAAACGTTGCTTGCTACGATTCTCATCTCCAACAACTTTGTGAACGTAACCATCATTATGCTGTGCAACTATTTCTTTGCCAGTGTAATAGACTTCGGCAATGCGGTGATATTGGAATTTCTGGTCATTACCGTCATTCTGACCTATCTGTTGTTGCTCTTCGGCGAAATCATGCCAAAAATCTATTCGGCACAGCACACGTTGAGCTTTGCGCGTATGGCAGCTCCCGTCATCAATGTCTTGCGTAAAGTGTTTTATCCCATTTCGTGCCTGTTGGTGAAATCTACTTTTATTGTCAACAAGCTGGTTTCGAAAAAGAATTATAACCTCTCCGTTGATGACCTTTCACAAGCACTCGAACTGACCGACAAGAATGAGATTTCGGAAGAAAGCAACATCTTGGAAGGGATTATCCGTTTTGGCGGAGAAACCGCGGTTGAAGTCATGACTTCCCGTTTGGATATGGTCGACCTTGAAATCAACACTCCTTTCTCCGAAGTGTTGAAGTGTGTGGTTGAAAATGCCTATTCACGTATCCCCGTTTATGCCGGTTCTCGCGACAATATCAAGGGTATACTCTATATCAAGGACCTGTTGCCCCATTTAGGCAAAGGGGATAATTTCCGTTGGCAGACACTTGTCCGACCGGCCTTCTTTGTGCCTGAAACCAAGAAGATTGATGACCTTTTGCGTGACTTCCAGGCTTCCAAAATCCACATCGCCATTGTGGTGGATGAGTTTGGAGGTACTTCGGGCATCGTGACCATGGAAGACATCATCGAGGAAATCGTAGGGGAAATCAACGACGAATACGATGAAGAAGAACGTCCGTATGTCAAGTTGAACGATTACACCTATGTATTCGAAGCCAAAACTTTATTGACCGACTTCTACAAGGTGTTGAAGATAGATTCCGACGAGTTTGACGAAGTGGCAGGCGAAGCCGATACATTGGCCGGTATGTTGCTTGAAATCAAGGGGGAATTTCCAGCCTTGCATGAAAAACTGGATTTCAGGAACTATCATTTTGAAATACTTGAAATGGATGCACGCCGCATCCGCAAGGTGAAGGTGGTGGTTGACCAACCGGAAGAAGCGTCCAAATCCTGACAATATGCCTCTATACCGCAAATATCAACAAGATGGAATGACGGTAGGCGTGTGGAAAGTGGAGGAAAGCCACGAATGCTTGCGTTCCATGTTTCAAGACTTTTCCATCTACGAAGAAGGATATGCGCGTTTTACTTCCGACAAACGGAAAGTGGAGTGGTTGGCTGTCCGTGCTTTGCTCAAGGAACTTTGTGGTGAAGAAAAATCCGTGTCCTATTATCCTTCGGGGAAACCCTATCTGACGGATGGGAGTGCCCGTATCAGCTTTTCGCATACCCAAGGGTATGTGGCCGTAGCCGTCCATCCTTGCAAGGAAGTGGCGGTGGACATTGAACAATACGGCACTCGTGTAAAGCGGGTAGCCCATAAGTTCATTCGTGAAGATGAACGGATTCCTACCGAACCGCATCAAGAAATACAAGCCTTGTTGCTTCATTGGTCAGCCAAAGAAACACTCTATAAGTTATTGGATAAGGAGGGAGTTGACTTTATCCGGCATCTACAAGTCTTTCCTTTCGAACTTTTGGAAGAAGGGGAGTTTATTGCATGCGAACACCTTACGGAGCAGAACGAGTGCTTTCCCGTTCATTATCATACCCATCCGCATTATGTGTTGACCTACGCCTCTCGGCCATAGTGCATGACATTTCCTGCTATGCTTTCGTTATTTCACCGGCTATGGGCACATCCATGAGCTGGCGGATTTCTTCTGCCGACTTGCCATGTCCCAGCATGAACATCAATTTGGTCAGAATAGATTCTACAGTACTGTCATAACCGCTTACTACACCGGCATCGAGCAGGTGAAGTCCCGTTTCGTAACGTCCCATTTCCACCATGCCGGTGGGACATTGTGAGATATTTACAATGACAATACCTCTTTCCGTAGCTTCCTTCAAAGCTTGGATAAACCAAGGTTTTTGAGGGGCGTTTCCCGAACCATATGTCTTCAATACTACAGCCCGCAAGCCGGGGGTCTGCAATACGTTGCGTATCAGATTCTCCTGAATGCCGGGGAACAAGGTAAGAACAATGACATTGGTGTCGTACACATAGTGCGGCTTCAAGGGCAAGGCAGGGTCTGCCTTATGGATTTTGTCGTATTCATACTTGATGTGAATGCCGGCGGTGGCCAATATGGGATAGTTGTAGGAACGGAATGCGTTGAAGTTCTCGGCATTGATTTTGGTTGTACGGTTTCCTCTGAGCAGGTGGTTTTCGAAGAAGATGCAGACTTCGGGTACGATAGGCGTTCCGTCCGGATGCTTGGCCGCTGCTATCTCTACGGATGTAATCAGATTTTCCTTTCCGTCCGTGCGCAACATGCCGATGGGCAATTGGCTACCCGTCAGAATGACCGGTTTGCTCAGATTCTCGAGCATGAAGCTCAAGGCCGATGCTGTATATGCCATGGTATCTGTGCCATGAAGGATGACAAAACCATCGTATAAATCGTAGTTCTCGGTAATGATCTTTACCAGTTTCGCCCACAAAGCAGGTTCCATGTCCGATGAGTCGATAGGAGATGAAAACTGATAGGAGTTGATGTGGCAATTGAAGCGTTTCAGCTCTGGTACATTCTCTATCAGTTGGTCAAAATCAAATGCTTCCAAGGCACCTGTTTCCGGATTCTCAATCATTCCGATGGTTCCTCCTGTATATATTAGCAAAACGGAAGGATAATTGCTTTTCTTCATAGGGTTGATATTGGCTTTTGTTGGCACAAAGGTAGTTATAAAATAGGAATCCGACAATAATTTATAGCTATTTTGACTTTTTGTCTTTGCGTATAAAGGATAGTGAAGAGATGTAAAATATGCATTACCCATTGATAAACCCTTGTTCCGTCATGAACATTTCTTCTTTGCGGATGGTTTCATAGGCTAAACGCAAATTCTAAAACAAGAACTTTATGAGACAAAGAATCTGGACACGCGTGTTGGTCACCCTGATGGTGGCTTTGTTGTTGTGGTGGCTATTTTGGGCCATTCTGATTGATGAAGATGAAAATGAAGTGAACATCCCGGAAACGGAAATCGTGGAGTAGGCTATGAAAGCATCAGATTATGGTCTCATTATGCTTGTAGCCGGTTTGTTAGGATTTTCTTGCAAGGAACAGGAAACGGCCGAACAAGTTGTACGACCGGTCAAACTGGTTGAAGTCGCTTCTTTGGGCAGTGTGCAGAAATCGTTCTCAGGTATTGTTTCGGCCAATCAGTTCAGTGACTTGGCTTTTCCGCTCTCCGGCACCATCCGACGGATGAATGTAGAGGTGGGAGAACATGTCCGCCAAGGAACGGTAGTGGCCGAAATCAATCCTTCGACTTATCAGTTGGATTACGAGGCGAAGAAGGTGGCATATCAGAAAGCGGAAGCACAATTGCAAAGGGCTGTAAACTTGCTTTCCAAGAATGCCATTTCCAAGCAGGAATATGAGTCGAATCAGGCAACCTACGCCAATGCCAAAGCCATGTATGAGAATGCATCGAATAATTTGACTGATACCCGTCTGAAAGCTCCTTTTGATGGATTCATACAGAAGAAGTATGTGGAAAATTACCAACGTATCCAATCTGGGCAGGGGGTGGTTTGCCTGATAAACCCCGATAGCTTGCAGATAGTCTTTACCTTGCCTGAAGACAATGTCGCTTACATCACTACCGACCATAGCGAAATACAGGTGGAGTTTGATGCTTACAAAGGAAGGCTTTTCCGCACACGAATCAAGGAATATGTGGAGGCCTCACCTGATGGGGCGGGGATTCCTGTATATCTGACCATGGATGATCCTACTTTTGATTTGGAGAAATATCGGGTGTCCGTCGGGTTTTCTTGTCGGGTAGTGGTGACCATTGAAAACGATTGGACAAAACGAGGCATGAGTGTTCCGCTTTCGGCCGTATTCTATGACAATCATCTGCATTGCAAGACGGTGTTTGTATATATTCCCGCTACCGGAAGTGTAGAGCAACGCATGATCAGGGATGAAGGTTATCTGATAGGACGAGGATACTTGGTGGTATCCGGCAATCTGCATGTAGGCGAGCAAGTGGTAGCTGCCGGTGCTTCCTACCTGACGGACGGGCAAAGGGTGAAGGTCCTTGTTGAGTAATTGCCTTGTCTTAGTTTCAAAGAACCGTTTAAAGAAGTGTGTTGATATGAATATTCCTGAATACGCCATGCGGAATCGCAAGGTTGTCTATTTCTTTCTGGCTATCTTATTGATTGGAGGTGTCATTTCGTTTTTCCAGTTGCCTAAGAAAGAGGATTCGCCGTTTGTCATCAAGACGGCCGTGTTGGTGACCCAATATCCCGGTGCCACTCCTCAAGAAGTGGAGGAACTGATAACGGAACCCATTGAACGCGAAATCCAGTCGATGAGCGATGTACATCTAATCAAGTCGGATTCTTATTTCGGAGTGTCGAAGATATCCATTGAATTGGAGCCGACCATTGATGCCGGCTATATGCCCGTGAAGTGGGACGAGCTTCGTCGTAAGGTGGAGAACATACAACCCAAACTACCTTCAGGAGCTTCTTCCATTGCGGTAAGTGATGACTTTGGCGATGTGTACGGCATTTACTATGGGTTGACGGCCGACGAAGGTTTCACTTATAGTGACTTGCGCCATTGGGCACAACGTATCCGCACCCAACTCACTCCATTGGATGGAGTACAGAAAGTAATGCTTTATGGAGAGCAGACGGAAGTGGTGAATGTGGAGATATCCAATGCGCGTCTTTCCGTGCTGAATCTGAACCCTTCCGTCATTACGAATGTGATTCGTGAACAGAATGTGCAGGTGAATACCGGTGAGATAACGGCCGATGTCTATCAACTCCGCCTTCGCACCGATGGCACCTATTCCGATTTGGAAGACATCAGAAGTCAGATTATCTTCAGCAAGGATGGACGTGAAATCCGTTTGGGCGATGTGGCCGAAGTCGAAAAGGGATATTATGACCCACCTTCCACGTTGATGCGTGTCAATGGAAAAAGGGCGATAGGCATCGGTATAGCCAGTGGTGCCGATGCCAATGTGGTGGAAGTGGGCAGAGAGGTAGATGCCGCTTTGTCCAGATTGGCCAATCTCTTGCCGATAGGAATGGAATTGGTGTCCATCTATCCGGAAGACAAGATAGCCGATGAGGCTAATAACGGATTTGTCATCAACCTGATAGAATCCTTGTGCATCGTCATTTTTGTCATTTTCTTGGTGATGGGCTATCGTGCCGGCATCCTGATAGGAAGTTCATTGCTTTTCTCGGTAGGCGGCACCCTGCTCATTATGCAACAAATGGATGTGGGGTTGAACCGTACGTCATTGGCCGCTTTTATCATAGCCATGGGGATGTTGGTGGATAATGCCATCGTGGTGACCGACAATGCGCAAGTAGGTATTCAATTGGGCAAGTCCAGGTATCAGTCGTTGATTGATGGCGCCTCCAAACCTCAATGGGCCTTGTTGGGAGCTACTTTCATAGCTGTCTGTTCTTTTCTTCCACTTTATTTGGCACCGGCTTCCGTAGCTGAAATTGTCAAGCCGCTATTTATAGTCTTGGCGGTTTCGTTGACTTTAAGTTGGGTGTTGGCTTTGAGCCAAACCACCACATTCGGCAATTTCATCTTGCATGAAAGGGTCTTGAATGATTCCCGGAATCCGTATGATACTCCCTTGTACCATCGTTTCGAACGAATCTTGGGAGCGCTTATCCGTCGGCGCTATCTCCTTTTGTCAGGGGTGGTAGGCGTCCTGATTCTTTCGTTGGTTGTCATGTCATTGATGCCTCAGAGCTTTTTCCCGAAGATGGACAAGCCCTATTTCAGAGCGGACTTGTTTTTCCCCGAAGGCTTCAGCATACATACGGTGGAAGATCATATCGTGAAGGCCGAAACGTACTTACGTGATGATGAAAGGATAAAGACGTATTCCGTAACCCTTGGAGGGACACCGTTGAGGTATTACTTGGCCAGTTCTTCGTATGGGCCTAAGTCCAATTATGCCAACGTATTGATAGAGACCGAAGAAGGAGCGGATGTGGTGGAAGTGGAACAGGAGTTTTATGACTATATGAGTACTCATTATCCCGATGTGATTACCCGTTCTTCCTTGTTTGCTTTGTCGCCCGTCCCCGAATCGGCTATCGAGGTAGGTTTTATCGGTCAGAATGTGGATACGTTGACGGCTTTGGTAGAACAAGCCAAGGACATTGCCCGCCAGTTTTCTTCCGTCACGAATGTCCGTTCGAGCTGGGGGGACAAGGTGCCGGTATGGAAACCTTCCTTCTCCCAACAGAAAGGCCTCCGCTTGGGTATCACCCGTTATCAGGTGGCCAATTCTTTTCGGACGGCAACCAATGGATTGCCGATAGGTGAATATCGGGAGGGGGATTTGTCCATGCCCATTCTGCTGATGAACAACGGCCTTGACACCTTGAATCTGAACGACATCAAGAGCATCCCCGTATTCAGCACGAAAGGCCAGTCGGTAAAGGTGGAACAGGTGACCGACCGCTTTCTGCTCGATTATGACTATAACATGGTGCGCCGTTATAACCGTGAGCGTTGTATGATGATGCAATGCGACCCCGTCCGTGGCCAAAATACGATGGCCGCTTTCCGTGAGGTGTGGGAAGCTGTACAGAAACAAGTGGAGGTGCCTGAAGGCTATCAGATGAAGTACTTCGGCGAACAACATACGCAAGATGTCAGCAATGCGGCTTTGGGAAAGTATCTTCCACTGACCTTTCTGCTCATATACCTGGTTTTGCTTTTCCTTTTCCCGGATTACTATCGCAAGCCCGTACTCATCCTATTGATGCTTCCGCTGATATTCATCGGCGTGGTTTGGGGGCTTGTCCTGCTTGGCAAGTCGCTCGATTTTTTCGCCATATTGGGGTTGTTGGGGCTTATAGGCATGAATATCAAGAATGCCATCGTGCTGGTGGATGAGATAGGCATCCGATTGCACGAAGAGGGGAGCCCCGTGAGGGCGGTCATTGAAGCGACCAAGACGCGTGTCGTGCCCGTTACGATGGCATCGGGCACTACCATTATGGGGATGCTCCCTTTGTTGGGCGATTCGATGTTTGCGGGTATGGCCGCAACGATTATGGGTGGTTTGTTCGCATCGACCATACTGACCATCTTCGTGTTGCCGGTAGCTTATTGTGTACTTTTTAAAATCAAGGCAAATTCATGATGAAATCTATATTCTATTCTTTAGCCATGTTTGTGTTGTCCGGTCAACTCGTTGCTCAGAATACGGTAGACTTTACCGAATTCAAACAACGGGTGCTGGATAACAGCAACCAGTTGAAAGGAAGCATTGCCGAGCGTAAGGCTTTGGTGGAGGCCATGAAATTGGCACGTACCTCATTCTTCCCTGCCATTGATGCGACGGGAAATTACCAGTATAGCCTTCAATCGGCTTCTTTGTCTTTGGGTGAAGTGAATGTTCCGCTTAAGCGTAACTCGTACGACATCGAAGTGGGAATCGTACAACCCCTGTACGCCGGCGGAAGTATCCGTCATCAGTATGCCGTGTCGAGGATACAAGCCGATATGGGAGAGGCAAGAGTAGAACTGACGACCGACAATGTGCTTCATGAAGCCGAGGTGGGTTATTGGGGAACGGTGGCTCAGAAAGCGATGTATGCCACCATGTGTCGCTATGTAGGCATCATCAGCCAATTGCTTGATGTACTTCAGGAGAGGTACGAGGATGGATATATCAGCCGTACGGACTTGGTGCAGATGGAAACCCGTATGAAGGAGGCCGAGTTGCAACAATCCGCCAGCTTCCAGTCCTATCAGCTTGCCCTTCAAAACTTGAATGTGATGATGGGCATGCCCCCACGCACTTCGTTGGAGGTGTCCGATTCCATATTCAAGCCCCAGCCGATGCCCTCCTATGTTCCTTTGGAAGAAGTGTTGGCCGTGCGCCCTGACTATCTGTTGTCCTTGCTTGAAGTGCAATCCCAGAAACATCAGGTGGGGTTGGCCGTTTCGTCCTACAATCCTTCCTTGTCGGTAGGTTTTAAAGAAGGGTGGGGCACTTCGTCCTTCAATGTGTCGGGCAAGGCCGGATTCGGTGGCACTTTGTTTGCAACGCTCCGTGTGCCGGTGTTTCACTGGGGAGCGCGTATCAAGGCGAAGGCGGCTCAGAAAGCCCTTCTCTTGGGGAAAGAATTTGCTTTGGCCGATACGTTCGACCGGGTGAGTCAGGAGTTGGCAAGGGCATGGAGCAACTTGCAGGAAAACGAGCGCCAGCTCGCTCTTGCCGAAGAAAACAAGCGCCTTGCCGAAGTGAACCTCGACTTGAATACTTACAGCTACAATCAAGGAAGTCTGACCATACTCGATGTCCTTTCCGCGCAACTCACCTGGATACAGGCCTACACCAATCTGATTCAGAAATACTACGAACAGAAAGTATACGTGGCCGACTATCGGAAGGTGGCGGGGCTTCGTTATCAGCCTTCAGATTTCTGAAATATCTATAAAAGAAACCGCTTGGAGAAGTAAAGAAGAAAATATTCATTATATTCGCAATATAATTTAATTATTTTGCAAGTGATAACTTATGAAGGAGTTAAAGGAGTTAAAGGAGATATCGCTTCGCTCGCCCTTCGGGCAGGGAGTTAAAGCCGATAGTCCTGTGGATGTATTCATTAGTCGAAACTATTGGCTAACGAGCGAAGCGAAGTGATAACTTCTATAACTACTGGCGGAGCGATAACTCCTTTAACTTTCCCAAAATAAAAGAAACTTACGAAACATAAATAAATACATATAAGTATGAAAACCATGAATCACTCCATTGTGAGATGCATTTGCGCCATCATTGTCGGCGTATTGTTGGTGGCTTGGCCCGAAGCGGCTATCGTTTATCTGGTGATTGCCATAGGTGCCTTGTTCTTCCTTCCGGGAATCTATGCCGTGTTGAGCTATTTGCTTAAAGGGAAACAACTGGGGATGCCCTTCCCATTGGTCAGTATAGGTAGCGGCTTGTTCGGCTTGTGGCTGATGATAAGCCCTGCTTTCTTTGTCAATATCTTGATGTATGTGTTGGGCGCTATCCTTGCCTTTGCAGGCATCAGCCAGTTGGTCAATCTTTTTGCCGCCAAGAAGTGGACAGAAGTGCCGGTGGGCTATTATGTTGTACCTGTTCTGGTGTTGCTGGCAGGTTTGTTGGTGTTGGCCAACCCGTTTGCCGCCGCCTCCGTTCCTTTCCTGATTCTGGGTGTGAGCAGCATTGTCTATGGTGTGTCTGAACTGATCAACCAGCTTCGTTTCAGGAAGCAGGAAGAGACTCCCGTGATAGAGGATGCCGAAATCGTGGAGGTCACTCCGATAGAAGAATAAAGCGAAAATTGTAACTATAAAATCTAATCGAAACATGAAAAAACAAATTCTTTTGGCGGGCGCTCTATGTATGAGTGTCATGGCCGCCTCGGCGGAAACGATTGAAGTCAAGTCGTTCCGTTATGCCGGGCCTTATGCGGTGCAGAAACCATTTATGGTGGATAGTGTGGATGTCCATTCGAAGGCATTCTCCTTGAAGTCGATGCTCGACACACCATTTTCGTCGGAGGTGCTCAAGCAAGCGGAACTTACTTCTGCCGATGCCCTTCCAGCTTTCTCGGGAGATGCCTTGCATGTATTGGGCTTCCATGTGCAGAATACCGCCTATACCAAGGCACAGCTGAAGGTGGAAGGCCTCACCAGCTATCAGGTATATGTGGACGGAAAGAAGGTGGACGGAAAGGAAATCGCCTTGAATCCCGCTACGCACGATGTGGTCATCAAGTGCCTTTCCGAAGCAGGAAAGTCTGAATCCGTCAAGGTCAGCCTTGAAACCGAAAAGGACGGAATCCTCACGCTTCGCGAGGATGGAAGCCGCCTCTATACGTTGGCCGACGTGCTTCATGGCACTCGCTTCTCGGGTGTTCGTGTTTCTCCTGACGGCAAATATCTCATGACATCCTATCGCACCTCTCGCGAAGGAGGCAAGACCTCATCGGTGACCAAGATTACGGAATTGTCCACCGGTAAGGTGTTGGCTGAACGTGGCGAACCATTGCAATGGATGCCGAAGAGCAACCTCTATTATTATACCCGTACGGGTGTGGACGGACGCCAGTTGGTAACGGTCGACCCTGTTAGCGGTAAGGAAAATGTGTTGGTTGAGGCTTTGCCCGATGGATACTTTGAAGTGGCACCGACAGAAGACTGGTTGTTGTATTCACTGACTCAGGAAGGTCCCAAGGAAAGAAAGGAAATCTATGAAGTCATTGAACCCGATGACCGCCAACCCGGTTGGCGCGACCGCTCTTACTTGGCTAAATACGATTTGAAGACAGGAGTGATGCAGCCTTTGACCTTCGGCTATCACAATGCGTGGGGAAGTGACATTTCCCAAGACGGCCGTCACGTGTTGGTGATGACCAGCGAAAGCCGCCTTACCCAGCGCCCCACCACGTTGTCATCCCTCTATCTGCTCGATGTACAGACGATGCAAGTAGAACCTTTGGTGCTGAAGGATGGATTTATGGGAGGTGCCCAGTTCTCGCCCGACGGCACACAAGTGCTGCTTACCGGTTCGCCCGAATCATTCGGCGGCATCGGCAAGAATGTGAAGGAAGGCCAGACACCGAGCACCGTGGACACTCAGTTGTATCTGATGAACCTTGCCGACAAACAGATCACTCCGCTGACCAAGCACTTCAATCCTTGTGTGCAACGTGCGGTGTGGAGCACTGCCGACGGACAGGTCTATTTCACCGCCGAAAACCGCGACTATATCAGCTTCTACCGCCTCAATCCGAAGAACGGAAAGATTCAACAGATTGATGTGAAGGAAGACCTGGTGACCGGTTTCTCTTTGGCACAAAGCGCTCCGGTAGCCGCTTATTACGGACAAGGTGCCTCCAACTCCGACCGCCTCTATACATTGGACACCAAGAAGATGAAGCAGGCGCTGGTGGAAGACTTGAGCAAGGACATCCTTGAAGGCATCCAGTTGGGCGAATGCCGTTCTTGGGACTTTGTCAATGCCAAGGGCGATACCATCTATGGCCGCTATTATTTGCCTCCTCATTTCGATGCTTCGAAGAAATATCCGCTCATTGTGAACTACTATGGTGGATGTAGCCCTACCGAACGTTATTTCGAAAGCCGCTATCCGCATCATGCCTATGCCGCTTTGGGTTATGTGGTTTACGTAGTGAATCCCAGCGGTGCCACCGGCTTCGGTCAGGAGTTCTCTGCTCGCCATGTCAACACGGCGGGCGACGGCCCTGCACAGGACATCATCGAAGGAACCAAGAAGTTCTGCGCGGCACACGATTTCGTCAATGCCAAGAAGATTGGTTGTATCGGTGCTTCCTACGGAGGATTCATGAGCCAATACCTTCAGACACAAACCGACATCTTCGCAGCTGCCATTTCACATGCCGGCATCAGCGACCACACCAGCTACTGGGGCGAAGGCTATTGGGGCTATTCCTATAGCGAAGTGTCGATGGCAAACAGCTATCCGTGGACACGCAAGGACCTTTATGTAGAGCAAAGTCCGTTGTTCAATGCCCATAAGATCAATACTCCCATTCTGTTCCTTCATGGCGATGTGGACATGAATGTGCCGGTGGGTGAAAGTATACAGATGTATACCGCCCTGAAGCTGTTGGGCAAGGAAACCGCCATGGTGCTGGTCGATGGTCAGGACCATCACATCCTCGAGTATGGCCGCCGCGTACAATGGCAGAACACCATCTGGGCATGGTTCGCCAAGTGGTTGAAGGATGATGCTACCTGGTGGGATGCCATCTATGCTCCGAAGTCGTTGTAAGAACGTATAAACATAAAAAAGGACAGACACTAAATTTAGCGTCTGTCTTTTTTATTATATAGGTTATCATGTTTCTTCCGGAGGGCTTGAAAGACTTATCCGATTTTGCTGATTTTCTTTATCTTTTCTTCGTCGATAATCTTGATTTTCCTTCCGTCGATGGCTATGAGCTTCTCGGTAGCGAAATTGGACAAGGTGCGGATGGCGTTTGAAGTGGTCATGTTCGACAGGTTTGCTAAATCTTCGCGCGAAAGATAGATGCTGAGTGTAGAGCCGTCTTCTTCCAATCCGTAAGTGTCCTTCAAGAAGAGTAATGATTCAGCCAGACGGCCACGGATATGTTTTTGGGTGAGGTTTACGGTGCGTTCGTCGGAAATGCCCAAGTCGATGGAAAGCTGGCGGATGAAGAAAAGACCGAGCTCAGCATTTTCCTTCAGCAGCTTCATGATGGTGGGCATCGGGATGTGGCAGATGGTGCAAGGTTCAAACGCGGCGGCGGCAGTTACGAAATTGCCGTTTGCAAAATAGGCACGATAGGCAAAGTATTCTTTGTCTTTTATGACGCGGATAATCTGGCTTCTGCCTCCGACGCCTTCCTTGAAAATCTTGACTTTTCCGCTGAGAAGGCACATCAAATGCATGGGTGTTTCACCTTCGCAATAGATTGTTTCGTTTTTCTTGTACTTCTGTATTGTGAAGTCCTGAATCAGGATTTCTTTTTGCTCGGGTGTCAGAGGTTGCCACAAGTCGGGGATACTTTCGGCAATTTCCTGTTCTGTCATTTCCTTCTTGACCATAAACTGCTAAAAAAATATGTTATAGAGCACAAAGGTAGAAATAAAAATGCAAATGGAAAAAATAATGTAATTAAAAATAACAAAAGGAGGAAAAATCCTCCTTTTGCTTTATTTGGTGAACAGAAGTTCGCGATATTTAGGCAACGGCCATATTTCGTCGTCTATTTCCAGTTCCATCTGGTCGATGTGCTCGCGTATTGCTTCCAGATACGGGCGGACATTGTCGGCATAGCTGAACGCCTTTTCAATCTCATTGGGCAGATGGTTGGCCACCTTGCGGGCTTCTGTCATGTCGCGTACCAATTTCTTGATTTCAAGGATGCGTAGCTGGATGTCCTTGACCAATTCGCGGCGGTCGCTTCCCAAGGCTTCGTACTCTTCGGGAGAGAATGTTTCACGCAATCCGCGGAGGTTTTCGAGCAGTCGGTTTTGATAGATGACGGCGGTGGGTATGATGTGGTTGATGGCCAAATCGCCCAAGACACGACTTTCTATCTGTACCTTCTTGGTGAATTTCTCAAGTTCCACTTCGACGCGGCAAGTCAGCTCGTTTTCGTTGAAAATCTTTTCGCCCAGCAATACGGCTTTCGATTGAGGAGAATTGAATTTCATGATGGCTTCGGGCACGTGGTTGATGTTGGTCAAACCGCGTCGGGCAGCTTCCTGCTTCCATTCTTCCGAGTAGCCGTCGCCTTCGAAACGGATGTCTTTGGAGGCGATGATGGTTTCTTTCAATACCTTGTACAGGGCTTCTTCCTGCTCCATGCCATCAGCTGTCAGACGGTCTATCTGTGCCTTGAATTCATTCAGCTGGTGTGCCATGGCGGCATTGATGACAATCATGGATGCGGCGCAATTGGCGGATGAGCCGGCAGCACGGAATTCGAAACGGTTACCCGTAAAGGCAAAAGGAGAGGTGCGGTTACGGTCGGTGTTGTCGAGCAGGATAGCCGGTATTCGGCTGATGCCTAATTGCAGGGCTTGCTTTTCATCGGCGGTCAGTTTGGCGTCGCCCAGACGTTCTACCACTTCATCGAGCATGTGTGACAGATGGCCTCCCAAGAAGATGGAGAGGATGGCCGGCGGTGCTTCGGCGGCTCCCAAACGGTAGCTGTTTCCGGCGCTGACAATGGAGGCGCGGAGCAGGTCCTGATTCTTGTATACCATCATCAGCACGTTGACAATAAATGTGAGGAACAGCATGTTGCCTTCTGCCGTCTTGGTGGGGGCGAACAGGTTGACGCCTGTGTCGGTGCAAAGCGACCAGTTGTTGTGCTTGCCCGAGCCGTTCACGCCCTTGAATGGCTTTTCGTGGAGCAATACGGTGAAGTTGTGCTTGGTGGCGATACGCTTCATCAGGTCCATGACCAGCTGGTTGTGGTCGTTGGCCAGGTTCACGTCCTCGAAGATGGGTGCCAATTCAAATTGGTTGGGTGCCGCTTCGTTGTGGCGGGTCTTGACGGGGATGCCCAGCTTGTGGCATTCCAGTTCGAGTTCCTTCATGAAGCTGGTGACGCGTGAAGGGATGGAGCCGAAATAGTGGTCGTCCAATTGTTGGTCCTTCGGCGAGGAGTGTCCCATCAGGGTGCGTCCGGTGATGCACAAGTCGGGACGTGCGTTGTACAAGGCGGTGTCTACCAGGAAGTATTCCTGTTCCCATCCCAAGTTGGCATATACGCGCTTTACTTGAGGGAGGAACATGCGGCATACTTCGGTCGCTGCTTTATCTACGGCGGCCAATGCTTTCAGCAGAGGGGTCTTGTAGTCGAGCGCTTCGCCGGTGTACGAAATGAATATGGTGGGGATACACAAGGTCGAATCGACGATGAAGGCCGGGGAGGAAACGTCCCATGCCGTGTATCCGCGTGCTTCAAATGTATTGCGGATGCCTCCGTTGGGGAAACTGGAGGCGTCGGGCTCTTGCTGGATGAGAAGCTTGCCGGAGAAGCGTTCGATGACGTCTCCGTCTTCGCCGAATTCGATGAATCCGTCGTGCTTTTCGGCGGTGCCGTCCGTCAGGGGTTGGAACCAATGGGTGTAGTGGGTGACATTGAATGTCTTGGCCCAACTCTTCATGCCGTTGGCAATCATGTCCGCCATTTCGCGGTTGAAGGGGATGCCATGTTCGATGGCATTGATTACTGCCTTGTATGCTTCACTGGGCAGGTATTCCTGCATTTTCTTGCGGTCGAATACGTGTGCGCCGTAGTAGTCGGACAACTTCTCTGAAGGATAGTCCACTTTGACGGGACGTCTGTTGGCCAGCTCCTGGAGAGCAAAAAATCTCATTTTAGACATCGGGTCTTTTTATTTAATGGTTATTGACCGCAAAATTACTGCTTTTACCCCAATAAATTGCAAAGTAGGGAGCATTTTCTTTTCATCGTAGGGGCGGAAGTGGGGGGGATGTGATGTGGTTTGTAAGAAAAATGGGTCGGAGTTGTTTTTTCTCCGCTTCCTTTCACTATATTTGTACAAATTTGAGGAATGAGATTCATTGGTTGCTTTCGAGTGTTGTTGCTTCTGGGCATGTGGCTTCCGTCGGTGCTTCATGCAGAAGTGGACAGGAGGTCGCTCCCGGAGAGGGGGATGACGTCCGATTCCATCATGCAGCATGTGTTCCATTTCTCACCGCTTTATTCGAAAATCATTGACGAATATCGCGCCGATGTCTACATGAAGGGCAGGGTGCAGGTACATAAGAGCAACAAGCTGGTGCGTTACATCCCCTCCATGTTCCGACTCGAGAAAGGGGTGAATGACTATATCATCGAGTCGGTGAGCGAAATGCACTATCGCGCTCCTGACATCTATGACCGGAAGGTGAAGGCGGTGTCGAGCACTTTCCCGCGCGACCGTGGCCAACTGACGGACATCACGGAGTTTCTGAACATGAACGTCTATTCATCGTCGCTGATGCCCGACAGATTGCTTTCTCCGTTGGACAAGGAGTCGGGCAAGTATTACACCTATCTGCTCGATTCGGTGGCCGAGGTGGACGACGAACTGCTTTACAAGATATCGATTGTACCCAAGCATCGGGGCACCCAACTGGTGAGCGGATACATGTGGGTCAGTGACCAGATATGGAGTGTGAGGGAACTTTGTATCGAGGGAGAATTTGACATGGTGCATTTCAAGCAGCGCACCCTCATGGGCGACAAGGAGGGGGAGGAGTTCCTGCCCGTGACTTTCGATTTGAACCTCGACTTCAAGTTCATGGGAAACCATTTGGAGATGGACATCCGCTCGAGCATGAAGTACAACGAAGTGAAGCTTTTCCAAGGCGGCAAGCGAAGGAAGTCGACCAAGAAACATTCGCATGACCTGACGGAATTCTATACACTGACGTGCGATTCTACGCGCCTTGTGACGGACAAGGAGAAGTTTGCCTTGCTGCGCCCGACACCTCTTTCAGAGGAGGAAGATTCGCTCTACAAGAGCTTCCAATGGAGGAGGGATACCTTGCAGGTGCGGAGAGGGGCCGAAACCGAAAGACGGAAGAAGAGTGCCGTATTCTGGGGACAGCTGGGTGATATGCTGATCAGCAACTACAACTTGAACTTGGCCGGCATAGGAAGCGTGCGTTGTTCGCCGCTCATCAACCCGGTGATGCTTAGCTATAGCCATAGCAACGGGGTGTCGTACAAGCAGAAGTTCAAGTACAACAAGATTTTTGAAAGCGGGCGGTTGCTTCGTGTCACCCCCCAGATAGGCTATAACTTTACCCACAAGGAACTCTATGTGAAGGCCGATGTTGAATGGATGTACTGGCCGGAAAAGCTGGGCTCCTTCAATGTGGGGGTAGGTAACGGCAACCGTATATATAGTAGTGTGGTGCTGGATGAATTGAAGCAGCATCCCGATAGCACGTTCAATTTTGACCGGATGGATTTGGATTATTTCAAGGATGTCTATTTGAATCTCTTCCACACCATCGAACCGGCCAACTGCTTGCTTGTCAAGGCCGGTGTGTCCATGCATTGGCGACACCTGATTGAAGGCTCGGGTACGGATATGAAGCTTCCTATCCCTCAGGAGGACTGGCTGAAGCTGAAGGGCATCCGGACGGAATACAACAGTTTTGCTCCACGCATCCGCATCGAGTGGACTCCCGGCATGTATTACTACATGAACGGAAAGCGAAAGATGAATGTAGGCTCGGACCTTCCCACTTTCTCCATCGACTATGAAATAGGTCTGAAGGGAGTGCTCGGAAGTACGGATGTGCATGAACGATTTGAGTTTGACATGCAACACAAGTTGGAACTCGGAGGAATCCGCACCTTGGCCTATCGGGTGGGAGGAGGTATGTTTACCCGTACGGACAACATGTATTTTGTAGACTTCGTGAACTTCTCGCGGAGCAACCTGCCTGAAGGATGGAATGACGAAATAGGGGGTACTTTCCAATTGCTCGACCGCCGTTGGTATAACTCTTCGCGCAACTATGTGCGTGGCAATCTCACCTACGAATCGCCGTTCATCCTCCTTCGCCCCCTGAACCGTTGGCTGGGGATGATACAACACGAAAGACTATATGCGGGCATCCTCTTCATGCCCCGCCTGAATCCCTACATCGAATTGGGTTACGGGCTTGGCACCCATGTGTTTGATGTGGGTGCATTTGTGAGCTCCATCAATGGCGAATTCGACACCGTCGGATTCAAGTTCACATTCGAACTTTTCAATGATTGACGCCAGTAAAGCAGCTGATTTCCCACTAAAAACAGCTTTTTTTTAAAATAATTTCCATTTTAATTTCACTTTCCATAAATAATATTTAATTTTGAGGTGGTATATAATGTCCGTATGGACAAAGTGAAAAATAATTATAACCTTAATATAACAACTATGAGTTACTTACGATTTGACAAGACTCTGATGACGAATCTCGAAGAAACTCTCCCTAGAGAGATTCTCCGTACGAATCGTTCAGGAGCTTACCATTGTACCACCATCGTTGATTGTAACACAAGAAAGTACCATGGACTGCTTGTTATCCCCATCCCAGAATTGGATGATGAAAACCACGTGCTGCTTTCTTCTTTGGACGCAACGGTGATTCAGCATGGTGCCGAGTTCAATTTGGGCCTTCACAAGTATCAGGGAGATAACTACGCCCCCCGAGGCCACAAGTACATTCGTGAATATGAATGTGAAAATGTGCCGACAACCTTGTATCGTGTAGGTGGTGTAATCCTGAAGAAAGAAACCCTGTTCGTTCATCATGAAAACAGAATCCTGATTCGTTACACATTGGTTGACGCCCATTCGGCTACTACCTTGCGTTTCCGTCCTTTCCTCGCTTTCCGTAGTGTACGTCAGTATACCCACGAAAATGCACAGGCCAGTCGCGATTATCAGCTGGTAGACAATGGCATCAAGACCTGCATGTATCCGGGATACCCGGAACTCTTCATGCAGTTCAACAAGAAGAATGAATTCCATTTCCAACCCGATTGGTATCGCGGTATGGAATACCCGAAAGAACAGGAAAGAGGCTATGACTTCAATGAAGACCTCTATGTACCCGGTTACTTTGAAGTGAGCATCAAGAAGGGCGAAAGCGTTGTCTTCTCGGGTGGTGTGTCTGAAGTCAGCTCCCGCTCCTTGAAGACCACATTCGAGTTTGAAAAAGACAAGCGAATCCCTCGCGACAACTTCCAACATTGCTTGATCAATGCCGCACACCAGTTCCTCAACAAGCAAGGTGACGAATCCTATATCCTGGCCGGCTATCCTTGGTTCAAGTGCCGCGCACGCGACATGTTCATTTCCTTGCCGGGCTTGACATTGGCCATCAATGAAGTGGAAAAGTTCGAAATGCTGATGGAGACGGCTTGCAAGGCTGTCCGCGCCTTCATCAATGACGAACCTACAGACTTGAAGATATACGAAATAGAACATCCCGATATTCTGCTCTGGGCAGTTTGGTGTATCCAACAATATGCTAAGATGGTTTCCCGCGAAAAGTGTCGTGAGAAATATGGCGAAATCCTTGAAGAAATCATGGAATTCCTGCGCCACGAAAACCATCCGAACTTGTTCATCCATTCCAACGGATTGCTTTACACCAACGGACACGACAAGGCGGTTACATGGATGAACTCTACGGCAAACGGACGCCCCGTTATCCCACGTACGGGCTATGTCGTTGAAATCAATGCTTTGTGGTACAATGCATTACGATTTGTAGCAGACTTGCTGGGCGAAAAAGGAAGCACCATGCTGACCGAGGCTTTGAACAAGCAAGCTGAACAGACAGGCGCTTCGTTTGTTAATGTATTCTTGAATGAACATGGTTACCTGCTCGACTATGTGGATGGTATCATGATGGATTGGAGCGTTCGCCCGAACATGATTTTTGCGGCTGCCTTCGATTATTCTCCGCTCGATACCCGTCAGAAGAAAGGCATCGTTGACATCTGTACAAAGGAATTGCTTACTCCGAAGGGACTCCGCTCGCTGAGTCCGAAGAGTGGAGGCTATAATCCGAATTATGTAGGTCCTCAAAGTCAGCGCGACTATGCCTATCATCAAGGTACGGCATGGCCATGGCTTGCCGGATTCTATTTTGAAGCCTATCTGCGTATTTATAAGATGAGCGCTTTGGGCTTCATTGAACGTCAGCTTATCGGTTACGAAGATGAAATGACATCGCACTGTATCGGTTCAATGCCCGAATTGTTTGACGGTAACCCACCGTTCAAGGGACGTGGTGCTGTGTCGTTCGCCATGAATGTGGCCGAAATTCTGCGTACATTGTATCTGTTGAGTAAGTATAATTATTGATAAGGAGGAACCTATATGAAAGTTTTAATGTTTGGATGGGAATTTCCTCCCAAAATTTTAGGAGGTCTTGCCGTAGCATCGTATGGCATTACCAAGGGATTGAGTGTCCAAGGTGATGTTGAAACAACATTCTGCTTGCCCAAGCCTACTGGTGAAGAAGAGAAATTCCTGAAAATTATCGGTATGAATCAGGTACCTGTCGTATGGCGTGATGTGAATTATGACTATCTCAAGTCACGTCTGCCCGATTACACTTCACCTGAAGAATATTATTCTTTCCGCGACCATATTTATGCAGACTTTTCATACATGCATGTCAACGATTTGGGTTGCATGGAGTTTGCTGGCGGCTATCCGAAGAATCTGCATGAAGAGATCAACAACTATTCCATCATAGCCGGTGTGGTTGCACGTCGTCAGGAATTTGATATCATTCATGCTCATGACTGGTTGACTTATCCGGCCGGTGTGCATGCCAAGATGGTTAGTGGAAAACCACTCTGTATCCATGTTCATGCTACAGATTTCGACCGTTCGCGCGGACAGGTTAACCCTACTGTCTACTCCATCGAAAAGAACGGTATGGACCATGCTGATTGCATTATGTGTGTGTCCGAACTTACCCGTCAGACGGTTATCAACCAATATCATCAGGATCCACGCAAGTGTGTAGCCATGCACAATGCGGTTTATCCATTGTCTCAGGAACTCCAAGACATCCCACGTGTAGAGCATCCGCAGGAAAAGGTAGTTACATTCTTGGGACGTATCACCATGCAGAAGGGACCTGAATACTTCGTTGAAGCGGCAGCCCTTGTATTGAAGCGTACCCGCAACATCCGTTTCGTGATGGCTGGCTCGGGTGACAAATTGGAAGAAATGATTCATTTGGCCGCCGAACGCGGTATTGCTGACCGTTTCCACTTCCCGGGATTCCAACGAGGCAAACAGGTATACGAGGCTTACAAGAATAGTGATGTGTTTGTGATGCCTTCCGTTTCCGAACCATTCGGTATCGCTCCGCTCGAAGCCATGCAATGTGGTACACCTTCCATCATTTCCAAGCAGTCGGGATGTGGTGAAATCCTGACGAATGTCATTAAGGTGGATTATTGGGACATCAATGCCATGGCGGATGCCATCTATTCCATCTGTACCAATCCTTCACTCTTCAAGTATCTTCAGGAAGAAGGTATCAAGGAAGTGGACGGTATTACTTGGGAAAAGGTAGGTTTGAAACACCGTGCCATCTATGAAGAATTAATAAGAAACAATGGGTAAATCTAAAAACATCAATCAGATATGAAAACAATTTGTCTTTATTTCGAAATACACCAAATCATCCATCTGAAACGTTACCGTTGCTTTGACATCGGCCGTGACCATTATTATTTTGATGATTATGAAAACGAACGGAGTATCACTGATATAGCCGAACGTTCATACATTCCTGCTCTTACTACACTGATTCAGATGGCGGAAGCCAATAAGGGAGCTTTCAAGGTAGCTCTTTCACTCTCAGGGGTAGGTCTTGAACAGCTTGAAATGTATGCTCCATCCGTAATTGAACTTCTCCACCAGTTGAATGACACCGGTTGTTGTGAATTCCTTTGCGAACCTTATTCACACGGCCTCTCTTCTTTGGCTAATGAAGAATGCTTCCGCGAAGATGTGGAAAGAATGCGCTTGAAGGTTAAGCAGATGTTTGGCAAGACTCCGAAGGTATTCCGTAACTCCAGCTTGATATACTCCAATGAAATTGGTGCCATGGTAGCTGATATGGGCTTCAAGGGTATTCTGACAGAAGGCGCAAAGCACGTGTTGGGTTGGAAGAGTCCTCATTACCTGTATCATTGTGCCGGCAATCCGAATTTGAAGGTATTGTTGCGTGACTTTAAGTTGTCGGATGATATCAGTCTTCGCTTTAACAACTCTGAATGGAATGAATATCCTCTGTTCGCCGACAAATACATCGGATGGATTGCTGATATGCCTGAAGAAGAACAGGTTATCAACATCTTCATGGAACTTTCGGCTTTGGGTATCGCACAACCTCTTTCATCCAACATCCTTGAATTCCTCCGTGCACTTCCTGCATGTGCCAAGGAAAAGGGAATCACATTCTCAACTCCGAGCGAAGTTATCAGCAAGTTGAAGTCTGTTGACCAAGTGGATGTTCCTTATCCAATGTCTTGGGTAGATGAAGAAAGAGACATCAGCTGTTGGTTGGGTAATGTAATGCAACGTGAAGCTTTCGATAAACTCTATAGTGTGGCCGAACGCGTTCATCTTTGCACCGATCGTCGCATCAAGCAGGATTGGAGCTACATGCAGGCAAGTAACAACTTCCGTTTCATGACCACAAAGAATACAGGTATTCAATTGAATCGTGGCATCTATGATTCTCCATTCGATGCATTTACCAACTATATGAATATCCTAGGCGATTTCATTAGCCGTGTGAATTCGTTGTATCCGGTGGATATGGACAATGAAGAATTGAATTCATTGCTTACAACCATCAAAAATCAAGGTGAAGAAATCGTTGTCTTGAATAAGGAATTGGAAAAGCTTCAGGAAAAGTTGGAAAAACTTCAACCGAAGGAAGAAAAGAAGCCGGCCAAGAAAGCTGCTCCGAAAAAGGAACCCGCTAAAAAACCAGCTGCTAAGAAGACTACAAAGAAAGCGGAATAAATAGCTTTTTGTAAGCGAAAAGGAAAAGGTGTGGCGTAGAGGCTACACCTTTTTCTCTTTTCTGTTGTTCCTTTCACTCAAGATTCCTATTTTTGTAAGTTGTTAATAGGATAGTATACATTATGAATCAAGAATATTTGGAAAGATTTGAAGGCGTGTTGCAAGAAGAATTGTTGCGTTTGTGTACTTCGGGCAAGATGCTCGATGGTTCGTTGCTTGCAACAGAAGACATTGATGGACGTTGGAATGATTTCGCACCCGAATATATGGCTGATGCCGTTCCTCAGATAGCCGATTATCCTACCGTTTCGGTCGCTTGGGCAGCTTATTTAGGTATGGCGGTAGCTTTCGGATGGGATAAGGATTGGAAAGAATGTTCGCAGATGAGTTACACTTCTTATTATGGCGAACAAGGATTTGACGATATGGATGAACAGATTGTACATAAAGTGCTTGGATTGTTGCCCGATGGATACGAAACACGTGCGTTGGAAGATATGATTCGTCGTTGTGGAGAAGCTACCGTGTCACGTATTCGTCATGAACATATCGAACCTCAAAGTCCGATGGCGTTTTATGTTTTTGCCCGTTCTTGTAAAGTTATGTATCGGATAGGAGCCGCGATTGAATTGAAACGCTTGGGATATAAATTTGAGAAAGTGGATTTGAATCATTGATTCTTTTTTCTCAATTCCCAGAAGGCTACGGCCGATGCTGCTGCTACATTCAGTGAATCCACTTCATTCGACATGGGGATGCGTACCACATAATCGGCTTCTTCGATGGTCTTATGTGATAGCCCGTCGCCTTCAGTGCCCATGATAAGTGCCAATCTTTCTTCTTCTTTCAACGAAGGATGGTCAAGTGGAATGGATTTGTCCGTCAAGGCCATAGCTGCCGTCTTGAATCCCCATTTATGAAGGTAGGGAATCGGTTCTTCTAACCATGTCCATGGAACGAGAAATACGGACCCCATTGAGACGCGGACGGCTCGTCGGTTAAGCGGGTCGCATGAAGACGGGGTAAGCAGTACGGCATCTATTCCTAAGGCTGCCGCCGAACGGAAGATAGCTCCAATGTTTGTTGTGTCCACAACACCGTCAATGATAACTATCCGTTGACTATTCCTACAAATTTCCTCAATTTGGGGAGGAATGGGTCTTCGCATCGCACATAATACTCCTCGAGTTAGTGTATATCCTGTTAGCGAAGATAAAATCTCTCTCTCCCCTGTATAGATAGGTATATCTCCACATTGTTCGATGATGCTTGCCGCATCGCCATTAATATGCTTTTGTTCGCAGAGTAAGGCGAGCGGAGTGTATCCGGCTTTTAATGCAACTTGGATGACTTTGGGGCTTTCAGCTATGAAGATTCCTTTTTCAGGTTCTATCCGATTGCGTAGTTGTGATTCGGTTAGGGTAGAGAATACTTCCACTCCTGGATGCGCTAAAGATGATAGGTGGATAATAGCCATGCTTCTTTTGTATTTTGTGTAAAGATACGGATTATAATGGATATTTCTTTGTACATGCGATAAAGAATTTATACGTTAATCCATTTCTATTCAAATTTTATTATCTTTACACCCGAACAATAAAAATAGAATGCCATGAAAAAACAAATCCTTTGTGCGACAACCGCTTGTGCTTTGTCATTATTGGTTGCATGTGCCCCGCAAACGGAGCAGCCGAAAGAGTCTCAATTGTTGAAATATGAAGACAAGATTACAGAAATTATCTCCCAAATGACCTTGGAGGAGAAAGTGAATATGCTGCATGGGAAGAATATGTTCTCTTCGGCGGGAGTAGAACGTTTGGGCATTCCAGACATTGAGTATGCAGACGGTCCTTTCGGTATTCGTGAAGAAATGGAACCCCATTCATGGAATTCATTGGGATTGGCCAACGATTCGGCGACTTTCTTTCCGACAGGTTCTGCTTTAGCGGCTACCTGGAGTGAGGAGATGGCTTATGAATATGGTAAAGGAATGGCGAAGGAAGCCCGCTTGCGTGGTAAAGATATGATTTTAGGTCCTGCCATAAACATTCAACGTATCCCGACTGGGGGAAGAACTTATGAGTATCTGAGTGAAGACCCTCAATTGAGTGCCGCTTTATCTGTGAAATATACTCAAGGAGTTCAGGATAATGGAGTAGCGGTATGTTTGAAGCATTATGCATTGAACAACCAGGAAAATGACAGAGGAAGCATTGATGTGAAGGTTTCTGAAAGAGCCATGCACGAACTTTATCTTCCTCCGTTTGAGGCGGCCGTCAGAGAAGCGGACGCTTATGGAGTCATGGCCGCTTATAATAAGGTGGAAGGATATTGGTGCTCGGAAAACGACCTGCTGTTGAATAAGATTTTGCGTGATATGTGGGGATTTCATGGTATTGTCATTTCGGATTGGGGAGGAGTACATTCTACCGTGGGAGCCGCTATGAACGGATTGGACGTGGAAATGCCTGGCAATCAGTATATGGGAGAAGCTTTGTTAGATTCAGTTAAGGCAGGTGTAGTTCCTGAATCAGTAATTGATAGTAAAGTGCGTAACCTGCTTCGTGTACGATTGGCTATCCAACCGATACCAAAGGAAGAAGCAAACAAAGTGATGACTGCCCAACCAGAGCAACGAGATATTGCTTATAGAGTGGCCAGCAAGTCAATTGTCTTGTTGAAGAACGAAGGGGAACTTCTTCCTATCTTGCCGGGAAAATATAAAAAGATAGCCGTTATTGGTGACAATGCCATTCGTGAACAAGCACAAGGTGGAGTAGGTGCAGGTGTGAAGGCTTTGAATGAAATTACTCCTTTGGAAGGTATTCAAAGCAAATTACAAGGCGTAGAAATCAAATGGGCGCAAGGCTATCGTAATTTTACTCGTGAAGATCGTTACAAACGTATCTCGCCTTATCAAGAAGCCGACAAGAAACTGATGGCTGAAGCTGTACAATTGGCCAAAGAATCCGATTTGGTGATTTTTATAGCAGGAAACAACCGTGAAGTGGAAACCGAAGGTAGTGATAGAGTAAGTATTACCTTGCCTATGGGACAGGATGAATTGGCGAAGGCTTTAGCGGAAGCCAATCCTAATTTGGTGACTGTTCTTGTGAGCGGTGCACCAACCGATTTGCGTGTAGTCAAGGAAGTTTCTCCTGCAATTCTTGTATCATGGTTTAACGGTTCGGAAGGTGGTAATGCATTGGCTGATGTCCTTTCAGGAACTATATCTCCATCCGGTAAGTTGCCTTTTACTTATCCTGTCAAGTTGGAAGACAATCAGGCGTATAGCTTGAACGTTTATCCACAAATCACAGAAGAAGAACGGGAAGACATATTTGTGAATTTGGTCAATCGAAAAGATGCGCGTGAGCGGAAAAGTCCGACAGCTGAATATTCTGAAGGTATTTTTGTGGGCTATCGTTGGTTTGAAAACAAGCAGATTCCGGTGGCTTATCCGTTTGGTCATGGTCTTTCATATACTACATTTGAATATGCAGATTTGCAATTGACGCCTGTAACTGAAGGTTTCGAAGTCTCTTTGCAAATAAGCAATACCGGCCAATTCGATGCAGAAGAAGTGGTGCAGCTTTATATCGGTCGTCCTGATTCGAAAGTTGAACGCCCTATGAAAGAATTGAAGGCTTTCCAACGAGTGGCGTTGAAGGCAGGCGAAAGCAAAACTGTTCGTATTCTGGTGCCTAAGGATCGGTTGCGTCATTGGGATGAAACGACTCACGGATGGGCAATTGAAGCGGGTAAAGCCGATGTCTATGTTGGAAGTTCTTCACAGGATATTCGTTTGAATGGCTCGATAGAAATTTAAGGAACATTGATAAAAAGACAAAGGCACTGCGTCATTTGATGCAGTGCCTTTGTTGTATGTGGGGGAAATGATTTATTTTTCCACGATTTGTTTTCCGAAGGGAGTCAGAGCAATGGCGGCCAATTTGAAATGTTGGCGGCCGAAAGGTATACCGATGATGGTAATGCAGAGAAACAAACCGAACAAAACATGTGCCAAGCAAGTTTCAATGCCTCCGAAAAGTAACCAGAGTATGTTCATGATAATGTTCAGACAACCACCGGCTTGTGGTGTGGTATGCACTTCCTTGCCGAAAGGGCAAAGCGCTAACAAGGACAATTTCAAGGTCTGTATGCCAAAGGGAATGCCAATGATAGTAATCATCAGTCCCAAACTGGCAACGAGATAGCCAATGGCGGTTATGATACCGCCAAATAGTATCCAAAGGAGGTTCATCAGTATGTTCATGACAATTCGTTTAGAAACTTAAACCGAAGGTGATGTAACTTTGTTCGCTTGCCGGATTGAAAGTCACCTTGGCATAAGCGGGAACTTGGAAAGAATCCGTTATCTTGATTTCTTTGGATGCTGTCAAGCTCAAATCGCATACGGCAAATCCGTTGGCATCAGCATAATAGTCTGTTGCCCATGGGGTGGCACCCGCTTCTGCTTTCCATTCCACTCCTCCCAAACTGAATGGCGCTGAAAGTTGGATGTACGAGCTGTAGGCTCTTTCTCCATCTTTGTTCACTCCGTCAGCGCCGGCGATGTTCGTATACCAGTTTACCGCCAATACTCCGAAGTCATAGCCTATCTGTGCTTCGAATACATGCGAGGTACTGTGTGCACCATATTTGAAATATTTGGCCTCGTCGCCAGATGCTACCGCCCAAAAATCCGTCAGCGAAATGCTGAAGCCTTCGTTTTCGTAACCTACGATAAGGTCCACTTCACGACTGTCTTCCTTATCCAGCCCGATGCTTCCCCATACGTTGAGGTACAATCCTTTGTAGGATACGGTAAGCGATGGTTGTACACTTACACCACCCAAATCCTGACCACGCCAAATATATCCGCTGACAAAGTCTGCTCCCAATTCTGTTTCGACTTCATCTTGTGCTTGACTGGTCATTGGCAATAAAGCCATGCAGAGAATACCTGCCCATTTCTTCCAATTATTCTTCATTTTCTTTTATCTATTTTGGCGCAAATATATAACAATTGGTTGGTATTTTTTATATTTATTCCAATTTAATGTCGGCAAAGTTGCGTATAATTTGCTAATTTTGCAACCGAAATAGACAAAATGATGATGACGAATAGTCTGGATATAGCTCGTCGGATAGCCCAGTTGTACTATCCTTTGTCCAACGAAAGTTTGGCCGCTTTCGCTGATATTCTGGTATGTCGTAAATATAAGAAAGGGGTACGGATATTGGATGAAGGTGAAGTCTGCAAGTCTATGTTGTTCATTGAGAAGGGCATGACTCGTCAGTTCTATTTCAAGTACGGCAAGGACATGACTGAGCACATCGGTTATGAAAATGGAATCATTATTTGTCTGGAGAGTTATTTCATGCAAGAACCCACTAACTTGGTGGTGGAGGCATTGGAGCCTGTGGTGGTTTGGGAAATTCCGAAGGCAGGTATTGATTATTTGTCAGAAAGCTATAAGGATATAGGTATTCTTTATCGGAAGTTTATGGAAGTGTCGTTGATTATTTCCCAACAAAAGGCGGATACCCTCCGTTTTGAATCTGCTCAGGAACGCTATGCAAAACTTCTGAAGCAACATCCTGAGATTTTGAAACGCGCTCCTTTGCTGTACATCGCTTCCCTTTTGCAGATGTCTCCCGAAACCTTGAGTCGGGTACGTTCTATTAAAGCATAATCGGGGCATCCTCCATCTTTCAATCAAAATTCATAGGTGAGTCCTATTCGTGTCTCTACCAATTGCGTTTCTACATCCTGATGATAGGAGTAGTGGGTATGTCGAAGATAATAGGCCACTTCAAAGGATACCTTTAAATGTTTTTTGAAGCGTAGATTGTATGTTGGATTCAATACAAAAAAGAGGGTGTTTCCTTTATCTCCTTGTGCATTCAAAAAGAGAGGATCCGTATACTGGTAATCCTTTTTTTCGTAACCTTTCCAAGTGAATATCTGGTAGAGGTGGGCTTTGAAATTGATGTCTGCCCATTTTCCTATCTCAAGTTTCGTGAGGCTTTTGGCACTGTATCCGCTTCCCATATTGTAGTTTCGGTCAATAACATTGTAGTAGTCCGTCAGTCCTCCTCCCAAGAGGATTCCGCTCAAGAAGAAGTCTTGTTGCAGATTAATATGAGGGAAGATTTCAGGAAACCGGCTGATGATGCCGGGGCCTATACTGGCGGCTTCGGATATTTTGTAGGGAATGACTCCGTCGTCACTCACTTTTTCTGAATCGTAATAATTGAAATGCTGGAAGATACCGAACATCATTTCATTGTCTCCTTTTGTAGGGATGGGAGTGCTCCATATCTTACCCAACAGATTTACATGGTTGATGATGGGCTGGTTGGGGGAAAGCCCGAAAGTAATCGAAGCCTCCATGTAATCGTAAGGTTGGCTGTTCTTATTTTCGAATGGATTTCCATAAAGGGTCTGTATCTTGATGTAGGGATTATGTTCGCCTCTGAACAATCGGGTGCTGTTGGCCAGATATCGGTTTCCCGAACTGATTGATAGTTTTACGGGTATTTGTTCATAATCATGATATGAATACCCCCGATTTCTGACTTTCCACATATCACCGCTGATAAGTCGGTTCATTCCTCGGATGGGAGAGAGGAGTGTTCCCAGAAATTCCCGGGCAAAGCGGGGAAAACCTCGCTTTGAGTCGTCGAGCACCAGCGATGACATCCTGTAGGTAAATTCCCCCAAAGCTATGCCTCCCAACGTTGTGGCTATCAAGTCATTGATGGCAGGTGGCTCTCGTTCGGCTGCTATTTCCCACATCAAACTTCCTCCAAGTGCATACGGTGCGGATTCCCAAAAGTTCATTCCGTTGCTACGGGCTGTGTTGAAATAGAGGCTTCCGTGATAGGGATGTGCAAACAGGTTGGTGGAGAACTTGTCGTTATCCCAAACGAATCCGTTGCGGATATTGTCCTTGATGGTGTGTATGCTGATTCGGGCAAAGTCTTCGTTGAGGATGTATCTGTCGAAGGCCCATACTCCGATGTTCAATCCGATGGTTTGTACGGTTGCTTTCCAGGGTTGCTTTTTCGTGGGCGTGACCATTTCGGGCAGGTCGAGCGAGTCGGTTGGTTGGATGTTTTGGGCCATTGTGGTGGATAGCCCAAGCAAGAAGAAGAGAAGGAAGATTTGTTTCATATTTCCGTCAAATAAATATGCCAACAAAATTAGAACTAATCTTGTTGGCATAAATTATGATAACGGTGGATTCTCTGTCCGTTTTATCTCACTTCCTGATAGAGGAAACGTTTGATGCTCTTCTTCGGAGTCTTTTCAAATTCTTCGTGATAAATCTTGATGCGTGCAATCTGTTCGTAGGCGGGAAGTTCGGTGTTCAAATTCACACGGTTTTCTTCCATTGCATTTTCTACGGCCTTGTCATCCAATCCGTGAGCGAATGCGTCATCAAAGTCCGGATAAATCAGGGCGGCCAGCTTGCCGTCTGCCTGTTGGATAATGATGCTTTCCGATACGAATGGCATGTTGTTCAGTTTGTCTTCGATTTCTTCCGGATAGATGTTCTGTCCAGATGAGCCAAGTATCATGTTCTTGCTACGTCCCTTGATGGTAATGTTGCCTTCTGTGTCCATCACGCCAAGGTCGCCGGTATGCAACCAACCGTCCTTGTCAATAGCTTCTGCGGTAGCTTCCGGATTCTTGTAATAGCCCAACATCATATTGTCTCCCTTGCATACGATTTCGCCTACAATGTTTTGTGGGTCGGGGCTCAGAATCTTCACTTCCATGCGGTGTACGGGCTTTCCGCAAGATGCTTGTTTGAATTCCTTCCAGTCTTCGTATGCGATGAGCGGAGCACATTCGGTCATACCGTAACCCACGGTATATGGGAAGTTGATGCTACGCATGAATTGTTCGATTTCCTGATTGAAAGCGGCACCACCCACGACAATTTCGTAAAAGTTGCCTCCGAAGGCTTGCATAATCTGTTCGCGTACCTTTTCTTTGATCTTGTCGCTTACAATAGGAACTTTCAGCAGGAATTTCATGGTCGGCGTTTCGAGTTTCGGAAGCACGTTCTTCTTGATAATCTTTTCGATGATGAGAGGAACGGCGATGACCAACTCGGGCTTGACCTCAGCAAAGGCCTGAAGGATAATCTTCGGGCTCGGTGTACGGGTGAGGAAGTAGATGTGGCAACCGAAGCACAGAGGGTAGAGGAACTCGAAGGCGAGACCATACATGTGTGCCATCGGCAACATGGATACCAGTCTGTTGCCCGGCTTCAGCGGAAGGACGTCCAATGCAAAACGAATGTTTGACCAAACGGCTCTATAGGGGAGCATGACGCCTTTTGAATAGCTGGTTGTACCTGATGTGTAGTTCAATACGGCCAGTTCATCGGGGGCTTCCTTGTGGTATTCAACATGTTGGCGACGGAAGTTGCGTGGGAATTTCTTGCCGAACATTTCGTTGAGGTGGGCACGTGCATAGTCCAACTTTTCGCTTCGTGATACGAGGATGGTGAAGTCGTTCATCAGCAGGATACCTTCCAGATTCGGCATGGCATTTTCGTTCAGGTTTTCCCATACCATGTCGCCCACGAACAGAAGCTTGGCTTCGGAGTGGTTGACAATGTTGTGTACGTTGTCGGCCTTGAATTCATGAAGAATGGGCACTGCCACACCGCCATAGGTCAATATGGCCAGGAAGGTGACTCCCCAATGAGAACTGTTGCGTCCGCAGATGGCAATCTTGTCGCCTTTCTGTACTCCGCTTTCTTCCAGTATGATGTGGATTTTCTCTATCTTACGGGCTACATCCTTGTATTGCAGGGTGGCACCTTTGTAGTCGGTCAGGGCATCGAGGTCCCAGTTCTTTTTGATGCTTTCTTCAATGAGAGCAATGAAACTATTGTCCATGTCTAAGTCAATTACGATTGCACAATTTCTTTTGATTTGTGCAAATATAGGACTTTATTATTAGCGGACAAAGAAAAACGTATAAAAATGTTATGATTGGATTTTGCCGTTTTTAGTGAATAATGAAATATCCTTATTCAGATAAATTAAGACAGTGTGCCCAAAAAATAAGTGGATGTGTATTTTCGACACATCCACTTTATTAAGCTTCTTGATTTATCGTGCTTCCTGATAGAGGAATCGTTTGATGCTCTTCTTCGGAGTCTTTTCGAATTCTTCGTGATAAATCTTCACACGCGCAATTTGTTCGTATGCCGGACGTTCTGCATTTAGTGCCACGCGGTTGGCTTCCATCTGTTCTTCCACCTGCTTTTCAGTCATTCCGTTGCTGAAGGCCAGGTCAAAGTCGGGATATATCAAAGCAGCCAACTTACCATCGAGTGCCTGGATGATGATGCTTTCATTAACGTATGGCATATTGTTCAGCTTGTCCTCGATTTCTTCCGGATAGATGTTTTGTCCCGAAGGTCCGAGAAGCATGTTCTTCGAGCGTCCCTTGATGGTAAGATTGCCTTCTTCGTCCATGACGGCGAGGTCGCCGGTATGTAACCATCCCTCTTCATCGATAACTTCATTGGTGGCTTCCTGATTCTTGTAGTATCCTAACATTACATTGTCGCCACGAGTTACAATTTCGCCTGGGATGTTCTGTGGGTCGCGACTCAAAATCTTTACTTCCATGCGTGGGGCAGCTTTGCCACACGAACCTTGCTTGAAGATTTGCCAGTCTTCGTAAGTGATGATTGGGGCACATTCAGTCATGCCATATCCCACGGTATAAGGGAAATTGATTCTATGTAGGAAGGCTTCGACTTCTTGGTTGAATGCGGCGCCACCTACAATGATTTCGTAGAATTCGCCACCGAAGGCGTTTATCAGCTGTTCGCGTACTTTGGCCTTGATTTTGTCGTTCACAAGAGGCACACGCATCAAGAACCGCATGGTCGGCCTTTCGAGCTTCGGCAATACGTTCTTCTTGATAATCTTTTCGATGATAAGAGGTACGGCGATGACGATTTTCGGTTTCACTTCGGCAAATGCCTGAAGGATAATCTTCGGGCTCGGCGTACGGGTGAGGAAGTACACATGGCATCCGGCGCAGAATTCGTAAAGGAATTCGAATGCAAGACCGTACATGTGTGCCATCGGCAGCATGGATACGATTTTGTCGCCGGCCTTCAAAGCCTTGCCTAATTTTTCCTTACCGAATTCGACGTTTGACCACAAGGCACGGCTTGGCAGCATAACCCCTTTCGAGAAGCTGGTGGTGCCCGATGTGTAGTTGAGAACGAGCATTTCTTCGGAGCTGTCCTTGTGATAGCTGATGTGTTCCTTACGGAAGTTTCTCGGATATTTCTGGCCGAACAAAGCGTTGAGGTTCTCACGTGCGTGATTCAGCTTTTCGCTTCGTGATACGAGGAGGGTGAAATCGTTCATCAGCAGGATGCCTTCGAGGTTCGGCATGGCACTTTCATCCAGGTTTTCCCATACCACATCTCCTACAAAAAGAAGCTTGGCTTCGGAATGGTTGACGATATTGTGTACTTGGTCGGGCTTGAATTCGTGGAGGATGGGAACAATGACTGCTCCATAGGTTACAACGGACAGGAAGGTGACTCCCCAATGGGAACTATTACGTCCACAGATGGCTATTTTATCACCTTTCTTTACGCCGCTTTCTTCCAGTATGATGTGTATTTTTTCAATTTTGCGGGCTACGTCTTTGTATTGTAGGGTAGCTCCTTTGTAATCGGTCAATGCATCTGCATCCCAGTTTTTCTTGATACTTTCTTCGATTAAAGCTATGAAACTCTTTTCGCTCTCCATAATTATAGATGTCTGATAATTGCACGTTTTTTTTAAGATTGTGCAAAAATAGTCTTTAAATATGAATTGACAAAGAGAAAATGCACAAAAAGTTTTATTTTGTGCAAATGATTGGTTTAATAGTTTCTTTCTCCGAAGATGCGGCTTCCCACTCTGACAAGGGTGCTGCCGTGCTCGATGGCGATGGGATAATCGTCTGACATGCCCATGGAGATTTCCTTGAAACTAGGCTCGTCGGCGAAGTGTTTCTGCTTGATTTCCAGGAAGAAGTCACCCAGCGATTGGAACTCCCGTGCCGTTTCTTCGCGGTCGTCGGTGAAGGTTCCCATTCCCATTACTCCGGCCAGGGTGATGTTCTTCAGTTTCTTCCATTCGCCTTGCTCAAGCATTTCCCTGCATTCGTCGAAGCTGAAGCCGAATTTCGTTTCTTCTTGTGCGATGTGTATCTGTAGCAGGCAGGGGATGATGCGTCCCGCCTTGGCGGCCTGCTTGTCGATTTCTGCCAGCAGCTTGAAGGAATCCACTCCGTGAATCATGGCTACATAGGGAGCCATGTATTTGATTTTGTTGGTTTGCAGGTGTCCGATGAAGTGCCATTCGATGTCTTTCGGCAGAGCCTCATACTTTTGGGTCATCTCCTGCACCTTCGATTCGCCGAAGACGCGCTGACCGGCATCGTAGGCTTCCTGCAAAGATTCGATGGGGTGAAACTTCGATACGGCCACCAGCCTTATGTGCGGTGGCAGGGTGGATTGCACTTCTTTCAGATTTGCTTGAATACTCATTGTTGTAAATGTAGATTTCACCACAGATGACACTATCTTGTTTTTCTGTGTAAATCTGTGTAATCTGTGGTGAAGAAAAGATTATGCTTGTGGAAACTCCGGCTTCACATCAGGGTCGGCGCTGAACGGAAATACATCCATGATGGCGGTTTCGGCCATGGATGAAATGACGTAATCCATCATGCTTCCCTTCATGCCTTCGTCCAGTTTCTTTACCGCGTCGCGCAAGTCGGCTGCCTGCACCAGTACGTTGGACGATGTCTTCTTTTCGGCACCGCTCTTTTCGTCGAGTGAGATGAAAGTGAGCTTGCACTTGAACCAACGGTCGGCACTGTCCTCTTCGCAGAAGAACAGTTCGGTATAGTTGGCGCGCTTGATGTCGGCGATGGTAAATTCACCGCTGATGTAGGGAGACACTTCCTCGATGATGCGAGCTTCGGCTTCAGTAAAGCTGAGCGCATCCACCAGATAAGGTTCGGTCACTTTCTTGTTCATTCCGTTTTCGAGGGTCTTTTCATAACGGACCTTGCATTCAAACCATGTATGCATCATAATAGATATGTCTTAATGTGTAAATACTCTTTTTTCTGCCTCGCAAAGGTAAACCAATAATTTAAATGGGCAAAACAATGGGGCCGAAAAACACCTCCCCAATAAAAACGTATACAAATGCTTTCACACGTTTCACGCATCGTTAATTCCTTGGGTGCCAGTGCGTAGAGATGAAAGGAGTGGGGAAAATCGCCTTCCACACGTTTCACCTCAACGATTGGTGGGCATTATCTGCACACTTTGTCATGCGGCGGAAGGGGTGACGAAGCATAGAAAGTTTTTTGAACTTCCATAGGAAGTATTAAGAACTTTCATAGGAAGTTCATGATATTTCCTATCGTGCGTTTTGATATTTCCATAGGAACGTCTTGCACTTTGCAAAGCATTGAGTTATGATTCGTAAAGCATTGAGTTACGACTCGTAAAACGTTGAGTTACGATTCGTAGTATGCCGTACCGCGACCCGTAGTATGCCGTACCGCGACCCGTAGGATGCCGAGTTACGAGTCTTGGTACGTTGAGGTAGGATTTCCATCCACTTTGTGAAACGTGTGAATGCCGGATTTCCGTCTTCCTTTCATCTATATCCTTTGACAATCAGCAACTTGAATGGCCTTGAAACGTATGAAAGCAGTTGGATACTATTTCTTTAGTAGGGGAGTTAAATGCAAAATCCATCCGCATTTCCATTTGTCATGTGTAAATTATAGCTACATTTGCGCTATCAATCAAGTTAAGGTATTAAGGGAAAATGATAGGAACCATCGTAAACACTTGCACGATTATCGTGGGCAGTATTGTAGGCGCCGTAATGAATCGGGGAATCAAGGAAAAGTATAAGGATACATTGTATACAGGATTGGGATTGGCTTGCTTGGGCATTGGCCTGAATGCCGTGATAAGCAATTTCGGCAAGAGCGAGTATCCGGTGTTGTTTATTGTATCGATTGCCATAGGGAGTGTGGTCGGCACAGCACTGAACCTCGATGGACGGTTTGCCGACTTGATTAACAAACGCTCAAAGGGGAATCAGAACAACAACCTTGCCGACGGGCTTTCCACGGCCATCCTGCTCTATTGCATCGGCCCTCTTGCCATGCTTGGGCCGGTCATCAGTGCATTGAAGGGCGACAATACTTTCCTCTATACCAATGCGACACTCGACTTGGTGACATCGACCGTCTTTGCCAGCACTTATGGCGTCTGGATGATATTGGCTGCACCCGTCCTCTTTTGTTGGCAGGGCATGTTCTATCTGGTAGCAAAGGTGTCGAGTACTGCCATCAGTGAGGCGCTTATGGCGGAACTGCTGATTGTCGGGGGATTGATGATAGTCGCTTCGGGACTCTCTCTGCTCAAGCTGAAAGATTGCAAGACACTGAACATGTTGCCTTCGTTGCTCGTGCCCGTCGTGTGGTTTTTGGTGAAAAGTATTTTATAGGGAGTTTTTGGATAAGAAAGAGTGATTGAAACTCCACCTACCAGTAGCGGCTTTTTCTGGTGACCAGGAGAAGCCGTTGCTGGTGACCAGGAGAGCACTCTCCTGCTCGGAGGAAAGTACTTTCCTGCTCGGAGCATGTTAATATCCTGCTCGGAGGAGATTAATATACTGGTCGGTACTATTTTGTCGTTTTATAAACGGCTGAAAATGAATAAAATACATTTCGGTATTCTATTCTTCTTTCTTCCTCAGTTTCTTCATGCTTTCCTGCGTCAGCTCTGAAATGACGTCGGAGGAGAGGCGCATGGCCAGAATAGGGTCGAGGTTGAACTGTTCGGCCAGTTCGCGTTGGATTTTGTCCAGCTCGTTGAATTGTCCCAAACTCTGTCTCTGGAAATCCTTGTCCTCCAGACTCATGTTTTGAGGAGTATAGATGCCGGCAATGATTTTCTCCGCCCGTTTGCGCAGTTCTTTCTTGAACAGGCGTTCGGTGGTTTGTTGGTATTCCTTGCTTTTTTGGTCGAGTTCCTCTTGTTGGGTTTGCGATAATTGTGCGACCGAATCCGAAGGAGTCGGTATCACGTAGTAGCTTTCGTGGGTATCTTCAGCCCGATTGCTGGGAGGAAGTTCCTTTTGGTTGGCCGATGTTTCCTGAGCAAACTGGATGCTCTCTTCAGAAGCCGGTTCGTCCTTGAATCCGTAGTAAACCAATCCCAACAACAACCCTACGGCGGCTACTTTACCGATAGAGATTCCAAGGTCGATGGAGGTGGATTGCTGAAGTGCCTTTCTCATCTCGGCAATGTTGGCATATCGTTTCTCGGGAGCCTTTTGGGTAGCCTTGTGAATAACCCGTTGGATGCCTGCCGACAAGTTGCAGAAACTGAACAGATATTCCATGACCTTCCCCAAGGAATAGATGTCGCACGCCTTGTAGTTGATAGACGCCTGATCCTCGAAAAGCTCGGGAGCCGTGTACTTTTCCTTGATTAGGAAGAAGGAGGGCTGGCAATGGAGGTACGTCCACGCCGGGTTGGCCAGTTTCACATCGTGTGCCTTGCGGGTGATGAAGATGTTCTCCGGACGTATGTTGAGGTGACACAACTCTTTTGTATGTAGGTATTCCACCGCATCGAGCAGTTGACTCATCAGAAATTTGGCTTCTTTCACGCTATGGATATCCAATGAATCTTCCACCAAGGCCAGGTTGAGGGGAAGCGACGGGGTATACTCCAATGCGATGTAGCTGCCCTGCTCATCCTGCTCAAGCCCGAGATAGCGAAGCAGGTTCGGGTGGTTGCATTGCAAGCCGGTTTCAGCTTCATCGGCAAATGCTTTCCGATAAGCATTTATTCCGGCGAACTCCTTGAGCGGGCGCTTGATGTAGAAACGCTGCTTGTTGGTGTCGGTTCCTATGGTCATGGATTCTGTGATTTTCATATGGACAATCTATAACGTGCGACAAACTTACGGCATTTTTCTTAATTAAACAAGAATTTGTTTGCTCGGTTGGCTCCGATGCTGTATCTTTGCATTTTATTTATATAGAAACATAAACAATATGCCAACAATATCCATCCGAGGAAACGAAATGCCGGCATCGCCTATTCGAAAGCTGGCTCCGCTGGCTGATGCAGCCAAGCAGAAAGGAATTCATGTGTACCACCTGAATATCGGTCAGCCCGACCTGCCTACTCCGCGAGCGGCCCTCGATGCGATTCATAATATCGGCCGCAAGGTGTTGGAATATAGCCCCAGCCAGGGTTATCGCAGCTATCGCGAAAAATTGGTGGGTTACTACAAGAAGTACGACATCAACCTTACGGCTGATGACATTATCATTACAACAGGAGGCTCGGAAGCGGTGCTTTTCGCATTCTTGAGTTGCTTGAATCCGGGCGATGAAATCATCGTTCCCGAACCGGCATATGCCAACTACATGGCTTTCGCCATTTCGGCAGGAGCGGTTATCCGTACGGTGACCACTACCATCGAAGAAGGTTTCTCCCTTCCGAAGGTGGAGAAGTTCGAAGAACTCATCAACGAACGCACCAAGGCTATCCTCATCTGTAACCCCAATAACCCCACCGGTTATCTGTATACCCGTCGGGAAATGAATCAGATTCGGGACATGGTGAAGAAGTACGACCTCTACTTGTTCTCCGACGAGGTATATCGTGAATTCATCTATACCGGTTCTCCTTACATTTCGGCCTGCCATTTGGAAGGTATCGAACAGAATGTGGTGCTGATTGACTCAGTGTCCAAACGTTATTCGGAATGTGGTATCCGTATTGGTGCCCTTATCACCAAGAACGAAGAAGTCCGCAAGGCGGTCATGAAGTTCTGTCAGGCTCGTTTGAGTCCTCCGTTGATTGGTCAGATTGCAGCTGAGGCTTCGCTCGATGCTCCTGAAGAGTATGCACGCGAAACTTACGATGAATATGTAGAACGCCGTAAGTGCCTGATTGATGGATTGAACCGCATCCCTGGGGTGTATTCACCCATCCCTATGGGAGCATTCTATACTGTAGCCAAATTACCGGTCGATGATTGTGAAAAGTTCTGTGCCTGGTGTTTGTCCGACTTCAATTACGAAGGTGAAACTGTCATGATGGCTCCGGCTACAGGTTTCTATACCACACCGGGTGCCGGCAAGAATGAAGTCCGCATTGCCTATGTCCTGAAGAAGGAAGACTTGGTTCGTGCCTTGTTCGTACTTCGTAAGGCCCTTGAAGCATATCCGGGTAGGGTAGAAGAATAATCATGGATTGGAAACTCTTTGTTGCCCGGCGCATCTACGGTAGCAGGGAGGGTGGGAAAGAAATCTCAAAGCCTGCCGTCCGCATTGCTACGGCCGGTATATCTGTTGGCTTGGCCGTTATGATTGTGGCGGTAGCGGTAGTCATTGGCTTCAAGCATCAGGTTCGCGACAAAGTGGTAGGGTTGGGTTCGGACATTGTCATCACCAACTTCGATCAGCAGAAATCTTATGAAACGGTTCCTATTGCGGTAGGTGATACCTTGCTTCAGGAACTCGGCGACTTGGAAGGCGTTCGTCAGGTACAGCGCTATTCTACCAAGCCGGGTATGATAATGACGGATGACAACTTCCTGGGGATGGTGCTGAAGGGAGTGTCTTCCGAATACAATTTCGACTTCTTGAATCGTCACATGGTAGAAGGGGAAATACCAGTTTTCTCCGATACCGTTTCCTCCAATCTTGTGCTGGTGTCAAAAACTATAGCCGACAAACTTCAAGTGAAAACCGGCGAGCGGCTGTATACTTATTACATTGAAGGAAAGAATGTAAGGGCACGACGATTGGAGATAGCTGGCATTTATCAGACGAACTTCACTCAGTATGATGACCTTTTCCTGATTACTGATCTTTATACGGTAAACCGTTTGAATGCTTGGGAGCCCCAGCAGGTGAGTGGGGTGGAACTGGAAGTGGAGGACTACAATCATCTGGATGAAGTCTATGGGCGTGTATGCGGTCAGGTAGACATGAAGACTGATGCCTTTGGGAATACTTATTATGTACAGACGGTGGAAGAAACGAATGTACAGATTTTTGCCTGGCTGGATTTGTTGGACATGAATGTTTGGGTCATCCTTATACTGATGGTTGGTGTGGCTGGTTTTACGATGATATCAGGATTGCTCATCATCATCCTTGAACGTACGAATATGATTGGTATCCTGAAGGCTATGGGTGCAGACAATTCATCCATCCGTAAAGTCTTCCTTACCTTTTCGGTGTTCTTGATAGGACGTGGTATGCTATGGGGGAATATCATCGGATTGTCGTTTATTGTCCTTCAATCGCAATTCAGCCTTTTCTCACTGGATCCTTCCATTTATTATGTTGACCATGTGCCGGTGGAATTCAATTTTTGGCTATGGCTACTGCTGAATGTATGTACGCTTCTGGTTTCTGTCTTGATGCTGGTAGGCCCGTCGTACTTGATTGCTCATATCCATCCGGCTAAATCCATCCGTTTTGAGTAAGTATGAATATTAAGAGTATCTTATATCGTTGCATACAGTATTTGTCTTTTGTTACATTTACATTACTGATTGCTATATATTTAAAAATGGGTGGATTCCCCTTCTTTTTGGTGATAATGTCGTGGTGGTTCTTGACATTGCCACTTCTTATAGTTTTGATTATAACGTTAATTACTTCTTTGCGTTTTAAGAAGAAGGAGCATTATATCTTTTCTATTTGGGGATTTATACTTGTTGTTTTGTTCTTACTTCCTTTTCCAAAAAATGGGAATAAAACTTATAAGGGAAATCATGCTTTTATAATGGAAGAACAGTATGAAAAGTATAAGGGGAATATGTTTCAGTTGGTAGAGTATGTTCAACATGCAATTGATGATAACTGTGGAATAGAAGTGGAGTTTGAAGATGGAAGGATAAAAGAGTTTCATATTATGGAAGCTGATAGTAACACCTGGCTATTTCATTGGAATGATGATATTGCTGTTGAAATGCTAATGAAAAAAGTTGGTCTGGATGCTTTAGAATTGGAATATATTCATAAAACTTTGAATAAAATGAGTTGTATGTCTGTTGAGGTCCTTAATCGTGATAGTAGAAATTATTCTATTATTGGATTTAGAAGAGTTGGTATGGGGAAGTATTATTATAGGATTTATGAAGGAGGTATGTCTGAAGATGAAATGAAACAGATTTATAATGATTATACTATGATATATTACAATGATAGTGTTGCTTTTGAATATGGCGCAGGTGCAATTGGTAATCTTAATTTTTCTGGTAAAAATGAATATATGGATTATAGAAGAAAACAAGGAAAGGACTCAATATATTGGAATGTATATAAAATGGGTGATTTAGAATGTGATAGTATATATCTTTATCCGAATCAAAGTTATAGTTTGATTAATCATATTCTTGATAACCCTAAACTCGAGATAAAGGGTATTGAGATGTTGGATAACGGTGTCCAACTTATTAAGTATGTTATTCACAAATAATTATTTTATAGACCCCGATATGCCAAGTCGCAAATAGATGAAGATATTTATTATTATGAGTTTATAGGAATGAAGTTAAATCGAGTCGCTATTTATATTTCAGTTGATAATGTATGGTCATCGGATATGGAAGATATGCACGATACATTGTCGGATATTGATGTCAAAGATTCAGATTTTTCTTCTGTATTTATAACTTCCGATGAATTTGAAGAAGTATATAGTAATATAAACTAACTATTATTGTATTCGTTTGATTGCCAAATGATGTCCTTCTTCTGCCGCTTTGTGATACCATTTCATAGCTAATACTATATTGGGCTCACCTATCCATCCTTCTTCATAGGCTTGTCCGATGCGGTAATGGGCATACGGGTCGGTGGATAGTTGGTAGGCTTCAAAAGCTTTCTTTAAATTAGGCTTTACTTTACCGCATCCTTTACGATAGAGGTCGCCCAAGTTGGTGGGAGCGTAGAGCGTATCGCCGGCTTGATAAGCCTCTGTAAACCAATAAACAGCTTTTTCTCCATCCATAGGCATTCCGATACCTTCCTGATGGATAGTACCTATATCGTTGAGCACTACTCCCGGCAGTTGCAAGCCGCCATCATATTCATCCGCCAATTCAAGCAAATGGTCTACGTCTTCTTGTGAATAGGTTTCGTAAGTCTCAGAACCATCCAGTTGCCAGGACTTTACCCGTCCGATGGGATGGTGTTGCGGTATATCCACTTCCACTTCTTCATCGGGATAATCGACCGGTATATCATCCCAATCGTTGAAGCGGGGAAGCAGCTCGTTTCTCATCATATATTGGATATAGCCATAGATGCGGGGTGTAGACGAATGCAAGTTTACCCCAAACGGATAGAGCGTATCTTCGGATACATAGGAAAAATCATTGAAGGCTTGGGCGAAGAAGTAATGAGGTACCACGGTCAGGGTTCCTTTCAGTCGGGCAATCTCGTCGGCGATGGTTTCTTCTATCCAATTATCGTCCAATTCTTCATAGATGTTGGCAATCTCCAGTTTCCCATCTAAATATTTGGCGAGCGAATCGGCCAGGTAGGGAAAGAATTTCAAATCATCGTATGCTGCCAGATTATCTACACTGAGGGTGTAGACGTCCGATAGGTTGTAAGTGAGTGCAAAAAGGGTAGTGGATATCCCTTCGCGGTGAAACAACCAGTTGATGCTTTCTCCCGGAACTTCGAAATGGTGGTCAATCATCATTTTGGAAATGTCCAGGTAGTCGATAAAATCCTGAAAATGGAATATCTTTGATGAACGGATGATTATTGGCGTATTCATACCGCAAAGATAATGCTTTTCTTTTATAGGACCCATAGATGCAGAAACACAATGCTTTTTATAATTGTCTGATAATTGAGTAGATATTATGTTGCGTCTCTGCATCTTTGGGTGAATTGGAATCAGCGGTCATCACGAAGCGGTAATGCGCAACCGTTCTTCTTCGCTCAGTGAAGCCAGGTGCTCTACCCATGTCATGTCCAGATACATGGCTTTTGCCAGACGGGTGCCATATTCCTTGTCGGCCAAGTAGCAATGGGCGGCGTGTCGGAACTTGATGTTGTCAGTTACCGGTTTCATGTCAGCGACTGTATTCTGTATCAACAATTCGCGTTTGTCTTCGGTCATCAGGCGATAAAGGTTTCCTGGTTGATAGAAACAATCATCGGTCCGGTCTTCGTAGGGATTGTAGCGCATGGAGATTCCTTCGGTTGGTGAAGCGGGATACGAAACGCCCGGTTGGGTTTTCCATTCTCCGATGCTATTGGGTGAATAGCCTTTGGTAGCTCCATTGTTACCATCTACACGCATCTGTCCGTCACGATGAAAGCTGTGCATGGGGCATCGGGGACGGTTTACGGGTATCTGGTCGTGATTGACGCCTAAACGGTAGCGTTGAGCATCGCCATACGAGAATAGTCTTCCTTGTAATAACTTGTCGGGAGATAGTCCCAATCCCGGTACAAGATGTGTGGGGTTGAAGGCTGCTTGTTCTACATCGGCAAAGTAGTTGTCCGGATTACGGTTCAGTTCCATTACGCCGACTTCAATGAGTGGGTATTCCTTGTGGCTCCATACTTTGGTGATGTCGAATGGATTTTCCTTGTAGGTGGTTGCTTGTTCCTCCGTCATGATTTGGAAACAGAGTGTCCAGCGTGGATAATCACCTCGTTCGATGGCATTGAACAGGTCACGTTGATGGCTCTCACGGTCGTGTGCCACGATGTTGGCGGCTTCCTCATTGCTCAGATTTTTAATGCCTTGCTGTGTGCGCCAATGATACTTCACCCATACTCGTTTCCCTTCTTTGTTGATGAGGCTGTAGGTGTGCGAACCGAAACCATGCATGTGCCGGTAACTGGCTGGGATGCCTCGGTCGGACATCACGATGGTGACTTGGTGAAGTGCTTCGGGGAGCATGGTCCAAAAGTCCCAGTTGGTTTGTGGTGACCGAAGGTTGGTCTGTGGGTCGCGCTTTACGGAGTGATTCAAGTCAGGAAATTGCAACGGGTCGCGGATAAAGAAGACAGGCGTATTATTCCCTACCAAATCCCAATTCCCGTCTTCGGTATAGAACTTCACGGCAAAGCCTCGGATATCCCGTTCGGCATCGGCGGCACCCCGTTCTCCGGCTACGGTAGAGAAACGTACAAATACGTCCGTCTGCTTTCCTATCTCTGAGAAAAGCTTAGCTGAGGTATACTGGGTTACATCGTGGGTAACGGTAAAGGTTCCGAATGCCCCGCTTCCTTTGGCATGCATCCGTCGTTCGGGGATGACTTCCCGGTCGAAATGAGCCAATTTTTCGAGGAGCCATGTATCTTCCAACAATACCGGTCCTCGTTGTCCGGCGGTGAGTGAATTCGTGTTGTTCTCTACGGGAGCCCCATTTTCGTGAGTCAGGATTTTCTCTTCCATAATAAAGTCTGTTTAGTGGTTATTTATAATCTATAACAAAAAAGATGTCGGCTTTGTTTGTATGATAAAGCCGACATCTTGATAGGTCTTATGGGGTCTTACACCAATTCTTCGGAAGTATATCCTTTGGGGAGTTCTCGACAGTTATATCCTGAAGCCATAATCTCGCCATAGGCACCGGCCGAACGGAGAGCGAACAAGTCACCTCGGTGTGCCTTGTTCAAGTCGACGGCCTTCAGGAATACGTCGCTCGATTCACAGATAGGTCCTACTACGTCGTATGTTTCTTCAGCTTCGTCGGAAGTCAGGTTCTCGATACGATGATAGGCCTGATAAAGTGCCGGACGGATAAGGTCGGGAAAACCGGCGTCCAGGATGGCGAACTGTTTGTTCGTACCTTTCTTTACATAGGTCACCCTGCTGATGAGGCTGCCGCATTGGGCTACCACAGCACGTCCCAATTCGAAATGCAATGTCTGTCCGGGGTAGAGGCGCAGATGTTTGTGGTACACTGCAAAGTATTCCGCCAAGTTGGGGACAGGGAAATGATTCGGATGATGGTAGTCAACACCCAATCCGCCACCTACGTTGATGTGTTCGCAAATGATATGTCGTTTCATGAGGCGTTCTTGCAATTCGTTTACACGATTGCAGAGAGCTACGAAATCGTTCATCTCCAGTATCTGTGAGCCGATGTGGAAGTGGAGTCCGACGAATTTTACATTTTTCAATTCATTGGCGCGTTCAATGACCGTTTCCATATCTTCCATGCTGATGCCGAACTTGTTTTCAGCCAGTCCTGTAGTGATGTTGGCATGCGTATGGGCACCCACATCAGGGTTGATGCGGAAAGCTACATGCGCCACTTTGTTCTTGGCTTCAGCCAGTTCGTTGATAACCTCCAGCTCCGGAATGGATTCTACATTGAAACAGAAAATGTCGTGGTCCAGGCTATAATTGATTTCCTTGTCGGTTTTCCCTACACCGGCATATACAATTTTGTTGTTAGGGAAACCCGCTTCAACGGAAGCACGAACTTCACCGCCACTTACACAGTCGGCACCCAATCCGGCTTCGCGAATGACGCGAAGAATCTTGGGATTGGCGTTTGCCTTCACGGCGTAGTGTACCACGAAATTATCGTACTTGCCTGCCTCTTGACGGATGGTGTCGAGAGTTTGGCGTAGCACAGCCATGTCGTAGTAATAGAACGGTGTTTCTATTTGTTGGAACTTGTTTATAGGGAAGGTTCCTTTAATCATAGGTATTGTGGAATTGCTCACCACAGATTAACACAGATGTTTTTAAAATCAATCTGTGAGAATCTGTGTAATCTGTGGTGAAAGGATTAGTGATTGAACAAGTGGTCGCTGAGTGACTGCAATGCCTTTTTCTTGTCTGATTCACGAATCAGGAAGGAAATGTTGTAGTTGCTTCCTCCAAATGAAATCATACGTACAGGGATGTCGCGCATTGCATCGAGCGCCTTGGCTTCGAAACCTACATTTTCCCATTCCAAGTCGCCTACAACGCATACGATACACATGTCGTGGTCAACGGTCACTGTACCATATTTCTTCAAATCGTTCAATATTTCATTCAAGTGCTTGGTATTGTCGATAGAAACAGATACACCGACTTCGGATGTACAGATCATATCGATGGAAGTCTGATAGCTTTCAAAGATTTCGAACACCTTGCGGAGGAAACCGTATGCAAGCAACATACGTCCTGACTTGATTTTGATGGCGGTAATGTTGTCCTTGGCAGCTACAGCCTTGATTTTGCCCTTTTCAGTGTCGTTTGAAATCAACGTACCAGGAGCTGTCGGGTCCATGGTGTTGAGCAGACGCACGGGGATGTTGGCATATTTGGCCGGTTGGATACAAGTCGGGTGCAGAATCTTGGCACCGAAATAAGCCAACTCGGCAGCTTCTTCGAAGTGCAACTGGCGAACAGGTGAAGTCTTGTCAACAATGCGTGGGTCGTTGTCATGCATTCCGTCGATGTCTGTCCAGATTTGGATTTCAGAAGCTCCTACGGCAGCTCCAATCAAAGAGGCGCTATAGTCACTTCCTCCGCGTTGCAGATTGTCGATTTCTCCGTATGCATTGCGGCAGATGAATCCTTGTGTGATATAGATATCCGCATCAGGATGAAGTTCCAGTTGCGCAGCCAACTTGTTCTTGATGTAGGTTGGGTCGGGTTCAGCGTTCTTGTCGGTACGCATGAATTCCAAAGCCGGAAGCAATACGGCCTTTACACCCTGTTCCTGCAGGTAGTTGGTTACCATGTTGGTGGAAATCAATTCACCTTGAGCCAAGATTACTTTTTCTTCAAACAAAGTGAAGATGTCCTTGGTATACGAACGGATGTAGTTGAACTGTGCCTTGATGAATTCCAGTGTCTTCTGTTTGAATTCTTCGGTAGAGTAAAGTTCATTGACATGCTGTTTGTATTTGCTTTCCAGCTTGTTGATGATTTCATTGGCACCTTCCGGATTCTTCTTGTACAGATAGTCTGAAATTTCAACCAAAGTATTGGTTGTACCCGACATGGCTGAGAGAACTACAATCTTCTGTTCACCGTCGGCAATCAATTTGGCAACTTCCTTCATTCTTTGCGGTGAGCCTACGGAAGTTCCTCCAAACTTTAAAACTTTCATCTTTCGTTTCGTATTAAATGGTTTATAATTATTGTTTTTTATTCGCTATTGTATGTATTACTCCAATGATTGTCCGGTTTCTTCCTCGTCCGGTTGTTCGGTAGAGGCGTATTCTTGTTCGGGAGTTTCACAAGTGATGCGCTTGTTCTCGAAACTGTATACCTTGCCCGGATATTCGTTGAGCAGATTCAGATTGTGCGTGGTCATCATGACGGCAGAACCCGATTCGCTGATGCTCCTCAGCAACTCAACAATCTTGCGTCCGGTTTCTACATCCAGATTTCCGGTAGGTTCATCGGCCAATATCAGTTCGGGCTTGTTGAGGATGGCGCGTGCAATGACAATACGCTGCTGTTCTCCGCCAGACAATTCATTAGGCATCTTGTAGCCTTTGTTTGCCATGCCCACTTGTTCCAACACCTCCTCAATGCGAAATTCGATTTCACGCTTGTCTTTCCATCCGGTGGCCCGCAGAACAAATTCCAGATTCGCATGAACGGTGCGGTCTGTCAGGAGTTGGAAATCCTGAAAGACGATACCCAACCGGCGACGTAAGTCGGGGATATGCTTCTGCTTGATGGTGTTCAGGTTGTATCCCAACACTTCGGCTTCACCTGAATGGATTTCCAATTCTCCGTAAACCGTCTTGAGCAAGGAGGTCTTTCCTGAACCAACTTTCCCAATCAGATAGACAAATTCCCCTTTGTCCAGCTCAAGGTTTACGTCATTCAGAATCTCGAGGCCTTGTTGATGGATGCAGACATCTTTGTATCGGATCAGCGTTTCACTCATATCTTTCTTTGTTGGATTGTTGGAGTAATGTTTCTCATCAACCGGTTGGAATCAATGCTTCTTCCAAGTTGCACTGTGGCGTTCCTTCAGTTCGCGTGCCAAGTCTTCAATCCGGTATCCTTTTGAAGTCAGCAATACGATGAGGTGGTAGATGAGGTCGGCACTTTCGTAGATGAGTCGGTCATCGGTACCATTGCAAGCTTCGATAACGGCTTCTACAGCTTCTTCGCCTACCTTCTGTGCCATCTTGTTGACTCCGCTTTGGAAAAGACTGGTAGTGTACGAGCCTTCGGGCATCTCTTCATGACGTTTGTCGATGAAGTCCTGCAATACTTTCAGGAACATGATGTCCTGAGAGTTCTTTTCTCCCCAGCAAGTGTCGGTTCCCGTGTGGCATACCGGTCCTACAGGGTCAGCCTGTATCAACAGCGTGTCGTTGTCGCAATCGGCTTTGATGTCCACTACATTCAGGAAGTTTCCGCTTTCTTCGCCCTTCGTCCAAAGACGGTTCTTGGTGCGGCTGAAGAATGTTACTTTGCCGGTTTCTATTGTTTTGTTGTAGGCCTCTTCGTTCATGAAGCCCAACATCAGTACCTTTTGCGTATAACTGTCTTGTATGATGGCAGGAATCAGTCCGCCCATCTTTTCAAAGTCCAATTTCATTGTATGTATTCTTTCTAATAATTGTTTCTATAGTCTTACATTGATACCTTCGGCACAAAGATAGTGTTTTAATTCGGGAATCTTTATCTCTCCGAAATGAAAAACACTGGCAGCCAGGGCTGCATCCGCTTTCCCCTTCACGAATGTGTCCTTGAAATGTTCCATATTTCCAGCACCTCCCGATGCAATGACGGGTATGGTAAGCAGGTCGGAGAGGGTAGCAAGCGCTTCGTTGGCATAGCCGGTCTTCACTCCGTCGTGATCCATGCTGGTAAAGAGTATTTCTCCGGCTCCACGTTCGTTGGCTTCTTTCGCCCAATCAAACAAATCCTTGTCCGTTTCTATACGTCCACCGTTCAGAAAACACTTCCATCCGAATTTGGTTTGTTTGGCATCGATAGCAACCACACACACCTGTGCTCCGAAATGCTTGGCTATGTCGTCAATCAGTTGCGGATTCTTGATGGCCGATGAGTTGATGGATACCTTGTCGGCACCGGCGCTCAACAAACGGTCCACGTCGCTCAGTTCATGGATTCCTCCTCCCACGGTGAAGGGAATGCTGATATTGGCTGCCACCCGCTTTACCAGATCGGTAAAGGTCTTGCGTCCTTCGTGGCTGGCGGTAATGTCCAGATACACCAGTTCGTCCGCTCCTTGTTCGCTATAGGCTCGTCCCAATTCGACCGGGTCGCCTGCTTTCCGCAGGTTCACGAAGTTGGTTCCCTTTACGGTTTGCCCGTCCTTGATGTCGAGGCATGGTATAATTCGTTTTGCTAACATAAATTCTTTATTACATGAATCGGTTCAAGTCTTTCATCGTTATTCTCCCTTCGTATAGTGCCTTGCCGAATACGACGGCAGGGATACCCGCCTCTTCCAAGGCAATAAGGTCTTGCAGACAGCTTACTCCGCCGCTTGCAATGAGATGCATTTCGGGAAACTCCTTCATAATCTCCTTGTAGAGTGCAATGGAAGGCCCTTGCAACATACCGTCTTTGCTGATGTCCGTACAGAGCACTTTGTAAATGCCTTCTTTTGTATAGTCGTGAAGGAAAGGTATCAGTTCCAGACTGCTGTCCTCCATCCAACCGCTTACGGCGATACGCTTGTCTTTGGCGTCCGCTCCAAGGATGATTTTTTCAGCACCATATTGATGCAGCCATTTCTTGAAGAGGTCGGGATTCTTTACGGCCACACTACCAAGTGTCACCATCTGTGCCCCGTTCTCAAAGGCGATAAGCATGTCTTCATCCGTTTTGATGCCCCCACCGAAGTCAATGATTAAAGACGTACGGCTGGCTATCATGTCCAACACCCGATAGTTGACGATGTGATGCGAAGCTGCTCCATCCAGATCCACAACATGCAGACGTCGGATGCCGTTGGCTTCAAACTCCTTCGCAACTTCCAACGGATTTTCGTTGTATATCTTCTTCGAATTATAGTCACCTTGCGACAAACGTACACATTTTCCGTCAATGATATCGATGGCAGGTATCAGTTCAATCATGTTCTTTCTTCTCTTATAAGGTTATAAGTCCAAAAAATTCCGCAAAATCCGTTCGCCTACCGCTCCGCTCTTTTCCGGATGAAACTGTGTGGCGTAGAAGTTGTCCTTGTGCAGGGCTGAGCTGTAGGGGAGGATATAGTCCGTCGTAGCGGCCGTATAATCATTCAATGGTACATAAAAGCTATGTACAAAATATACGAATTCCTCCTTCTCGAATCCCTTGAACAAGTCACTGTTGGTATTTGTCAGCGTGTTCCATCCCATGTGTGGCACCTTGTCTTCGTGGCGCTTTGGCTGGAATTTCTTCACGTCGATGTCGAAAATGCCCAAACAGTCGGCATTCCCCTCTTCCGAGTGACGGCACATCAATTGCATGCCCAGACAGATGCCCAGTGTCGGTTGTTTCAAATCCTTGATGAGCAAATCCAACTTCTGTTCACGCAGATAGTTCATGGTCGTTTCCGCTTCACCTACTCCCGGGAAGATAACCTTGTCGGCCTTCGTCAGGATTTCCTTGTCGGAAGTAATGACCGCTTCCACTCCCAGGCGTTTCAATGCATAATCTACCGAGTAGATGTTCCCTGCATTATATTTTACAATTGCGATGTTCATCAGTTGAATATTACGGTTTTGTTTTTATAAGCCAATACTTTGCGGTCGATGTGCTTCAATACAGCTCTTGAAAGCACAATTTTTTCCAGGTCTTTACCTTTGCTTACCAGATCCTGCACGGTGTCTTTGTGGGTAATTCTAACTACATCCTGCTCAATGATAGGTCCGGCGTCCAATTCGGTTGTTACATAATGGCTGGTTGCACCGATAATCTTCACCCCTCTCTCAAAAGCAGCATGGTAAGGCTTGGCGCCCACAAATGCCGGAAGGAAGGAATGGTGGATGTTGATGATGTGGTTCGGGTATGCTTCAATCATCTGTTCCGAAATCACTTGCATATATCTTGCCAATACAATGAAACTGACCTTGTGCTTTCTCAACAACTCCATTTCCGCTTTTTCCTGTTCCGCTTTGTTCTCTTTAGTGATGGGGAAGAGGTAGAAAGGAATGCCGAAACGGTCGGCCACATGCTGTAGGTCGGGATGGTTGCTGATGATGAGTGGTATCTCTACGTTCCATTCCCCGGCGGTGTATCGTGCCAGCATGTCGAACAGACAATGCGACATCTTCGACACGAAGATGGCCATGCGAGGCTTCACGTCCGAGAAGTACAGCTTGAACTTCATGTTATATTTTTGGGCGTAAAGCGTATCAAAGTAGTCTTGAATCTTGTCCTTGGGAATAAGGAAATCTTTCAATTCCCATTCTATTCGCATGAAGAATATATTTTCACCATGATCTACGTATTGGTCCAAGTAGACAATGTTTCCTTTATTTATAGTAATGAAGTTGGTCACCTCGGCCAATATACCCGGTTGGTCGGGGCAATGCAACAATAATTTCGCGGTTGTATTCATTGATAAAAATCCGTTTGTTTTTTATTTAAGGCGCAAAAATAGCGAATTATTACTAATTTTCCTCATTTTGTAGCATGAAGTTTGCAAAAAAGATGAAAAATGCGACAAATTCCTAATTGTTCCGCTATAATTTCTGCTTTTTCGTTTGTTTTTACTCGTTTAATGCCATCTTTTACTATGTTTTGCGATGGATTCGCTTGATGAATGTAAAAGGCATTTTATGATTTATTCGATGATTTTTTAAGAAAACTCTTGCAGATTTGAAAATAATGCGTACCTTTGCACTCGCAATCGGAAACGATGCCCAATGGTGTGGTAGTTCAGCTGGTTAGAATACCTGCCTGTCACGCAGGGGGTCGCGGGTTCGAGTCCCGTCCATACCGCCATTCGGAAGAATGAACATAGGTTTGATTCGCTAGCTCAGCAGGTAGAGCACAACACTTTTAATGTTGGGGTCTTGGGTTCGAGCCCCAAGCGGATCACCAAACGAGAGAAGGACTTCAATTGAAGTCCTTCTCTCGTTTTTTTCACGAACTTCTCTAGTAAAAGAATCCTCCTATATATAGGGACTTGAAGTTGAAATTCATCGTCACTAAGTTCAGTCTCGACTGATTCCCAGCAAGTTAGACTGAACTTCCTCGTTTTTTCATCCGCAGATGACGCGGATGACGCAGATTTTTCTTTTTCCATGTCACCTTAAGTGAAACAAAGAACCTGTGAACACCAACCAGTAGGGACGTAGCGTGCTGCGTCCGTGTTTGTTCATGGGAGATAGAGGGAGTTAAAAGGAGATAGTCGCTTCGCTCCTTGGGGAGATAAAGGCCAATAGTAGGGACGTAGCGTGCTGCGTCCGCCTTTCATTCCGCATAACTGTCCCCCAATTTAAGAGAAGTTGTATCCACAACTGTCCCCCAGACAGGGGGACGAGCGAAGCGGAGGGGGTGTAGCGACGAGTGGGTGTAGATCCCGCCGATGAATATCACCCCTCCGTCCTACGGACACCTCCCCTGCCCGGGGAGGAGTTGTAGCATATTTTATAATTGTCCCCCAATTTGG
>JAFVTL010000015.1 GCA_017503235.1 Bacteroidaceae bacterium
CACCTTGCGGATGGCCATCTCCTTGCGACGACGTTCGCACGTCAGGCTCACCATGGAGAAGATGCCGAACAGCGTAATGAAGATACATACGCCCGAAGCAATGCCAAGCAGCTTCATCAATACACGTTCCGATTGCAAAGCTCGTTCTATATCTTCGCCAATGGTGTAGAAAACCATTGAAAGATTTTCTTCGTTCGGGTATTTCCGTTTCAAGTGGTTGGTAACACTATCTCCCAACACTTTCATGTCCTTGATATTGGAAGTGAGGAAGCGAAGGCGGTAGTTGTATCTGGGGCCCAGGCTTACCTCATCTTTCGTTGATATTATGTAAACGCCCGGAGGAGATGGGATAATTGGGGAAATCGAAATATTCTTTATTACACCACGGATGATACCAGGACCATGATAACTGACATCTATTGATTGCCCGATTGCCTCGGCAGGTGTTATTCCCATTTGGGAAGCAAACGACTCGTTTATCCAACAACCGTTTTCAACGTTCGATTCCGCCGGTATTTCTCCTGCTACAACTTGCAAACCATACACCCGATAAGCATCGTAACTGATTTTATATACGGTGGCCTTAATTGTTTCTTCTTCTTCACGTTCGTTTACATAATTAATGTCTCTACTGGTATACATTATACTTCTGGCATCAAAAGGATAATGTTCCGTTTTGTAGTAGTTGATGTAAGGAATCTCTTCCATTACTCCATCTATCTCTTCAGTAGGCCTTTCTGCCCACATAGTCCACCCTTCGGCCATTATTACATCCAAGTTTACACCCATATCATCGGAATAGTGCAGTTGGCGCAACTGCTTCTGTAGTGTAAAGGTAGCGAACAACACAAAGATGCTGATAAACAGTTGTACGCCCATAGCCACCCGACGGAAGGTGAAGATGCCGCCCGATGATGCAATAGGTAAAAGCGATTCGCGATGCGAACGACGTTGTTGCAACAGAAGCATAACGCCCGAAAGCACCAAGGAGAGCAGTATCACAATGCCCATGTAGATGGCCGATTCGCGATAGAAGAAGCCGTTGCTTTCGTCGATGCCGGCAATCTCCTTGAACGGGCGGAACAATAGTTCGGTGATAAGCATGCCGAAGAAGAGGGCTATGCCCGTCAGCAACAACAGCTCAGTCATGGTCAATCGTAGCAGACTTCCCTCGCTGGCACCATGCACCCGTCGAAGAGTCATTTCGCGACGACGGATATAGAGGCGGATTACATAAAGAATCAAGTAGTTGAGCAAGGCGCAAATCACTACTACCAAACCAACCCCATTGAACATACGGATATGCTCCAAACGAATGGCATCGCTACCTCTGTTGTGCGTGTAGTGCATTTCGCTGAGAGGAGCGATGGAAAGCGGATTATCGTAATATTCAGTTGTCGTCGAGCCATCGCCCCGCGTACTTATATATTCTATTTTATGTCGTTTTAACTTATCATTCAGTGCTTTAACATTAGCCCCCGAAAATAATTTCACGAATATTTCGGTATTATCAACATAGGAGGTTGATTCCGACTTGTTGTAAATAGAAGCAATAACATCGTATGGATAATTGGAGTGTATTTCAGCATCTTTCAATATGGCACATATTACGAGGTCGTTGGGATATCCAATAATACTATCGCCCAATACATCGGTAGTGCCAAACAGACGATTGGCAGCACTCTCGGTAATACCGGCCATACTGGGTTGATATAGGAATTGGTTAGTTCCCTTCAATATTGTTAGCGGAAAGATTTGGGTATAGGTACTATCCACCATCAGGTATGAGGTCAGTATTTGATTGTTATAATATTCTGCTTCTTCGAAAGCGCAAACCGTTTCTACTTCTGGATATTGTCCTTTCAGTTCATTTACAGTCTTAAGATTATGGAAGTTCCCAAAATTATCAATTTTTCCTTCTTCAAAACGCCCTACTTGATAGATACGTTCCGCATCGGGCCAATGGGTGTCGTAGGTCATCTCATACTTCAACCAGATGCTCGACAGGGCAAAGGTGGCCAAGCCGATGGCCAGCCCCACGATGCTGATGACGCTCTGCGTCTTGTACTTCAACAAGTTGCGCACGGCAACTTTCAGGTAATGTAGTAGCATACAATTCTTTCTTTTATTGTTTCTTTCTTTTTCTTATTCACTCTTCACCACATCCGCCGGATTCTCGTTGGCGGCTTTCCATACGCGATAACCAATACTAATGGTGACAACAAGGGCGATGCCTATAAATATAATGGCAAATGGAAGGATGCCTATCTCTACTTGGCGGTTATAGGTTTGTATCCATTGCTTCATTACCCAATAGGCGGTAGGGAAAGCCATAATGGATGCCACAACAAGCATTAGTGAATATTCTTTGGTAAAGATGCGCAGAATATCGCTCAATTGGGCACCGTTTACTTTGCGGATGGCTATTTCCTTGCGACGATATTGGCAAGTAAGCGTTACTAACGAGTAGATACCAAACACTGAAATAAGAATACAAACGAGAGAAGCGAAACCTAACAGAGTAGACAATGCATCTTCCGATTTCAAGTATTCATTGTATTTCTCTTCCTCACTGAATAGGAACAACTTCTTGTTAGGTTCCTCGGCTTGTTGCATTTGCTCGATACATCTGCGGCATTCTTCCCATGTGCCGGGTTTGTATTTGAATAACACGAAGGCGCGTTCCCAAGACCATTTCTCCTGATAAGTATTGTAAAAAGCGGTAGAAGGCATCCGTACAGTAGGCGATTTGTAGGCACAATCTTTCATTACACCGATTACTTCTACATTCTCTTCATTGGAATAGAACTGTCTGCCCACAGCTTCCTCAGCCGTCCATCCGAACCGTTTAGCTGTACTTTCTGTTATAACAACTTCATTTACTTTGGAAGATTCCGTTATCCATCTTCCGCTGAGCAACTCCATGTTATAAAAGTCGAACAAATCTTCACCGGCAGAAAACTCATTGATAAAAATCGGTTCTTCCAAAGGTTTGTCCAATCCGTCCCAACGAGTAACCACGCGCATTCTTTCGGCTCCCATAGAGAGCAACGGCCAGTATTTAGGCTCTACCGTTTCCTCTATCATGGGAAGTTCGGCTATCTTTTTGTGCCACACATTCATGTCTACATTCATCCAAAGACTGACAGCTCCCCGGCATTGATAGTCCATACCTGTATCTGAATATCTCAAATGATGTATCTGCATTTGCATCAATGTCGTACTGGTGATAAAGAACAATGAGCATACCAGTTGTACAATCAAACTTCCTTTGCGGAAATAGTTGCCCGAACTCTTGGCTTGAAGAGGACTTTGCAAAGAATAACGCTGCAAGAACAACAAGCCTATCAAGGTAACAACGAAAATCAATACGGCGCTTCCTGCACTGTAGAGTATGCAACTGGCATAAACCGAATTGCGGGTTTCACCAATGGAGGCATAGTTTATAAAACTTTCAAGCAGACATTCCACCACAACCATTCCTAACATGGCAGAAATAAGTATGGTAATCAACAATTCCGTTGCTAATAACAAGTATAGTGAAAGCTTCGATGCACCACACACTTTACGGAGACCCATTTCCTTACGACGCGTGCGGAAGCGGTCTACGCAAATGCTATAATAATTGACCAATGCACAAAGAATAATGAGCACTCCTGTAATCGAAAAATAAACAATATGTTCATATTTGATGAATGCACCGTTCTGGCTAACATATCCTTTGTCATAGTGTAGCTTGGCAAGTGGAATCATAAAGAATCCCTTGATTTCCTTCTCGGCCGTAGCGGGTAGGTTTTTGTTCATCTTTTGGGTCAGTGCGTCGATGTCTGTTCCTTTGCGCACTTTGATAAGTAAAGAATAACTGTTGCTCGATCCCAAGAAATGGCCTAAAAATTGGTAAGGATAGTTGGAATGAATCCCCCAATCGCTCACTATGGCTCCTACGGTCAACTTATCTCCGTTCCCGTTTTCTATTTCTTTCCCTACCGCCTGGGTAGTACCGAAGAAATCCATTGCCATTCGCTCCGTCATGGCTATTTGACGCTCCAAGTAAAAGTCAGGATTTCCCTCCAATACCCGAATGTCCATCATATTGAGAAAAGTCGAATCGAGATAAATACAAGGAATATCTACAATGGATTTCTCTTTATGTATAGGCATATTACTACTATATTTAAACATACACCAGTCTTCTATTTCCGGACATATTTGTTGATAGTGCTCTCCAAAGGAATAGGGTATATTATCTTCGTACTGTCTCCCCCAAGAGGAAATGTCCACTCCCACCAAATACATCCGCTCCGCATCTCGGTGGAAGGTATCGAAAGTCATTTCGTACCTCACCCAGAAGGCGGACAATACAAAACAAGCAAGACCGATGGCCAGCCCCACGATGCTGATGACGCTCTGCGTCTTGTACTTCAACAGGTTGCGTACGGCAACTTTCAGGTAATGTAATATCATAATCAAAACTGTTAATTCCGTTCGTTCATATATAATATATACTACAAAAACCGTGCCAAAAATGTAAACCTCTGAATAAAAGGTGTTTGAAAAATTACAACACGAAAAACAGTGTGCGATTTCGCACACTGTTTGCCAAAGATAGAGAAAAACGTTTCCCCCCAAATGAAAAAAATGCCGGAAATGGAGGAAAATGATGAATAACCAACCGGAATCGAGAAAAATCAATGGGAAAGTGCACGATATACTTTGCATATTTAGTTAAATTATGTTATCAAATATCCTATTCGAGAGAAAATTGGCCACGAAAGTGTCGAAAAAGGTGTGCGAAATCGCACAATCCGCCCCTTAAAACAAGGGTAAAACAAGAAAATTTGTCAATATTCTTCTTCAATGTCCTAAACTCACTTATCGGAACACCATCCGAAGTTCACAGAAAGTAGTAACCAGGAAAGTACTTTCTTGGTGACCAGGAACGGCCGCTCCTGCTTACCAAGAACGGCTTCTCCAGCTCGGAGGAAAGTACGATGCTGGTCGGAAGAGAGTAATATGCTCCGACCAGGAAAAGCCTATGCTGGTCAGTCCTCTTTAAGATTATGCCAAGAAACTGAATGACAGATACTTAGAAAGATGCAAATTTTATTTACAAAAAAGCAAGGAAATGTGTATCGAATGATTGACTTTTTACCCTCCAAATAGTCAAACTGCATTTTAATCTACCAACAGGTGACGTATCTTCTTTCCTAAAACAGGATGAATGGCATCGGGTGCAATCTCTGTCATTGGCTTCAATACGAAGTCGCGCAGATGCATCAATGGATGAGGAATGGTTAGGGTAGGAGTATCGATTACCAAATCATCAAACAACAGCAAGTCTATATCAATAAGACGGTCGGCATATTGCCCATCCACCGATTTCTTCGTCCGTCCCAACAGGCGTTCGATGGTTTGGGTCTCCTCCAGCACTTGGAAAGGGGAGAGGGTAGTCTCCATGCAGCAAGCTGCATTCAAAAAAGAATGGTCGGAGGAAAACCCCCACGGCTCGGTAGCATAAAAAGCGGAGAGGACGACCAGACGTCCTATCCGCTTTTTCAATTCGTTGACGGCCGCATGCAAGTTGGCCTCCTTGTCGCCCAAATTGGTACCGAGGCTCAAATAAACCAGATGGCTGCCGTTATCATTCACCATTCCGCCCGGATTACTTGTCCAGAATCAGCATGGCATCGCCGTATGTACCAAAACGGTAATCTTCCTTCAATGCCACGTCGTATGCTTCCATAATCAGTTCATAACCACCATAGGCCGCAACCAACATAAGGAGGGTAGAGAGCGGTAAATGGAAGTTAGTCACCATGCTGTTGGCCACCGAGAAATCATAAGGCGGGAAGATGAACTTGTTGGTCCATCCTTCAAATTCCTTCAAGTGTCCGTCGGTACCTACTGCCGTTTCAATGGTACGCATCACGGTAGTACCTACTGCACACACATTCTTTCCGGCATCCTTAGCGCGGTTGACTACGCGACATGCTTCAGCTTCGACAAACATTTGCTCTGAATCCATCTTATGCTTGGTCAGGTCTTCCACATCAATTTCACGGAAGTTGCCCAAACCGGCATGCATCGTAATGAATGCGAAATCGATTCCCTTGATTTCCATTCGCTTCATCAGTTCACGGCTGAAGTGGAGGCCGGCAGTAGGAGCTGTCACCGCACCTTCGTGGCGTGCATAAATGGTCTGGAAACGTTCGGCGTCATCTTCATCTACAGGACGGTTGATAAAAGTAGGTATCGGAGCTTCTCCCAATGCATACAATGCCTTCTTGAACTCGTCATGCGGTCCATCGTAAAGGAAACGCAAAGTACGGCCGCGCGAAGTGGTATTGTCAATCACTTCGGCCACCATTGAATCGTCTTCACCGAAGTAAAGCTTGTTGCCGATACGGATTTTGCGGGCAGGGTCCACCAATACATCCCACAAACGCAAATCGGGATTCAGCTCGCGCAACAAAAAGACTTCAATGCGGGCACCGGTCTTTTCCTTGTTGCCATACAAGCGGGCCGGGAACACCTTCGTATCGTTGAAGATGAATGCATCGCCATCGTCAAAATAGTTCAGGATGTCCTTGAATACACAATGTTCAATCTGTCCCGTAGACTTGTGTACCACCATCAGACGCGATTCGTCTCTATACTTGGCCGGATGCAAAGCAATTCTTTCTTCCGGAAGTTTGAATTTAAATTGCGAAAGTTTCATGTCTTTATTATTATTCGTTAATTGTTTCAATTTCTTGCTCGGCCAACCATTCGGCAAAACCTTCCACCTGCATACAGTCTTCCAGCTTCACATCGCCTACTCGCGTACGGACCAATCCCGTAAGATGAGCACCGCTTTGAAGTGCTTCGCCGATGTCGCGTGCCAACGCCCGGATGTATGTCCCCTTGCTGCACACCACCCGAATCTTTATCACGGGCATGCTATATTCCAACAGCTCTATTTCGTCAATGACCAATGTCTTGGGCTTCAGATTCACTTCCTGCCCTTTGCGCGCCAGGTCGTAAGCCCGTTTTCCGTCTACCATACAAGCCGAAAAGGCGGGTGGTATCTGCTCAATGCTCCCCACAAATCCTTTCAGTGTTTCCTCTACCAACTCACGGGTAATGTGTTCGGTAGGGTAGGTGGCATCGATTTCCTTTTCCAAGTCATACGATGGAGTGGTAGCGCCCAACATCAGCGTAGCCACGTACTCCTTGGTGTGATATTGGAATTCTTCAATCCGCTTGGTCGCTTTCCCGGTACAGATTATCATCACCCCGGTAGCCAACGGATCGAGTGTCCCTGCATGTCCCACCTTCAGTTTCTTCACACCCAACCGACGGCAGAGATGGTACCTTATCTTGTTCACCACCGCAAACGAAGTCCACGTCAGCGGCTTGTCGAAATACAATACTTCTCCTTCCTTGAAATTCATCAGACAATAGTCAAATTATATCCTGCAAACAACATAATCAGGATAATTCCCCCTACAATGATTCTATACCAGCCAAAAGCCTTGAATCCATACTTGGTCACGAAACTGATGAAGAACTTGATGGCCAACAACGCTACTACAAAGGCTACGGCATTGCCCACAATCAGCGTTGTCATATTGTCCATGATGAGTTCAGTTCCACCTTCCTTCAAGAGCTTGTACATCTTGTACAATGTAGCGCCGAACATGGTAGGAACGGCCAGGAAGAACGAGAACTCGGCAGCAGCCTTGCGGGTAAGTCCTTGTGCCATCCCTCCGACTATGGTTGCCATGGAACGCGATACACCCGGTATCATGGATATGCACTGAAACAAGCCCACCATGAAAGCGCGCTTTTCAGTAAACGGAGTATCCTCACTGCCCTTGTTGAATATCTTGTCGCAATAGAGCATGAAAATGCCGCCTAATACTAACATGACGGCTACCACCTCCACGCGTTCAAGCATCGCATCTATCGCATCGCTGAAAAGCAATCCCAACACCGCTGCCGGGACGAATGCCACAAAGAGTTTCCAATAGAAGTCGAACTTATGCAAGAAGCGCTGCAACGAAGTGGCTCCTTCAGGAGCAGGGGTGTTGTTCAACTGGAAGAAACGCTTCCAATAGAGTACTACCACCGACAAGATGGCTCCAAACTGAATGATGAAAGTGAAAGCCTTTACAAACTCTGTACTTTCCACACCCAAAAGATTCTGGGCTATAATCATATGTCCGGTAGACGATACCGGAAGGAACTCGGTCAATCCCTCTACGATTGCAATGATAATGGTTTCTATCAAGTCCATGCCTTACTTGGTTTTCGGTTTATGAAGGATACCATAAATCATGAATACAAAGCCGAAGAAACACACGGCTGGTGCAACCTTTATGCGGCGTACACTGAAAATGTCCGGTTCGAATACCCCTTCGGTCGAACCGGGTCCTGTCATCAACAGGAATCCCAAGATGATGATTGCCATCCCTATACCCAACAGAATGAAGTTGGTCTTGTCAAAGGCAAATTTGTTCTTATCCATATACTAGTATTAATTTCTTTTCAGATATAGTAAAGCGCACTTGCTTTCATGCGCAGATATTTATTGATAGACAGATAGGCACACATCAAAGTAATGGTAATGCCGAAGACAAGCACCGACAACATGACCCATAACAACGACTGTGGGGTAATGATGTCTATCAATTCAGGTTCATACTTCACCAGCATATATACCATACCCAACAACACGCCATCGGCTAATACGGCTGCTACCAGTCCTATCCAGAAATTACGTATCAGGAACGGGCGGCGAATGAATCCCCAACTGGCACCGACCAGCTTCATGGTGTGAATCAGGAAACGCTTGGAGTAAATGGCCAAACGGATGGTATTGTTTATCAACGCAAAGGAAATGAGTGTGAGCAATGCTGCCAATCCCAATAGGAAAAAGCTGATTTTACGGATATTGCGGTTCACGTCATCCAACAAATCCTCAGGATAGTTCACTTCCATGACTTTTTTGTTTTCCAAAATCTGCTTCTCAATCCAATCCACACTGTCGGGATGGGCATAAGCAGCATTCAGTTTGATTTCAATGGAAGCGGTGAAAGGATTGGACCCCAGGAACTCGGCGGGGTCAGTACCCATGGCTTCGGTCTGTTCCTTCAAAGCCTGCTCCTTGGAGATGTATTGCGACTCCTTGACAAACGGACAAGCATTGAGCTCCTTTTGGAACTTCAACGCCTCAGCCTCTTTCATATCATCACTCACTAAAATGGTGAAACCAATGTTTTCGCGTACAAAGGTTGAGAGGTTGTTTGCAGACAGAACAAAAAACACCACCATTCCTAACAAAAGCAGTACCAACATGGTACTGATGCTGGAGGTGATGAACTGCATATTGAAAAAGGATGTCGATTTTTTCACTTTAATAACGCTTTTATCCCCAATTTGTTGCAAAGGAACAAATAAATTGGATTATAACGTCCATTCTTTAAGGACTTTTAAGAGTCTGAGCTCATAATTGGGAAGGAATTTTCTTACATTTGCCACATCATTCTAAAAATTAAATAAAAATGGCTGAAAAGAAATTGGTTCGTTCTGCAAACAAGAAGCTTGCAGGTGTATGTGGTGGCTTGGCTGAATATCTGGGCTTGGACGCAAGTATCGTACGTATCGTTTGGTTACTTTGTGTATTACTCGGTGGTTTCGGCTTGTTGGCTTACCTTATCATGTGGATTGTGATGCCGGCACAAAAATAAGTCGTTTGAGTATCCAATTAAAACTTAAAAAGGGAGGCATGCCTCCCTTTTTTAATGATATTAACCATCTGCATAAAGCTTGTATATTAATTATTATTATTTATATTTGCAAAATACATATACTTACCACTTATAACCATGAAACGTAAACTACAACTATTCCTATTTTTCTTATGTTTGGGAGGTTTTTTGTTTACCGCACAAGCCCAAAAAGAGAACCTACTCATTGTCAAAAGCCGTTCAAACGGAACAGATTCAGTTTTAATCGGTATCCGTTTTCTATATGCAAACAAACATTCTTTACAACACTGCGTATCTATTATAGATGAGGATGATAATATTCTACAAACCTTCAAAGCCGAAGATCTGATTACACTTAGAGAAGGCAAAACTTTATATGCCTCCAAATCAATTGTACTGAACGGAATTCCCCAACAATTACTTTTGCAACGTACATTCCAATACGACCAATTGTCAATCTACACCTATTTCTCTGAACAAGGAGAAAAAAGTCACTATGTACAGATGCCCAACGACTCAGTACTACAAATTATAAAAGATGAACCTGGTTATGAAAATCCACTCCGTATTTATTTGAATGCCTTTTCTATAGCCCAACAACCTGAAGTTAAAGAATACATCAATAGGATGGAGCCTTCTCCAAGTTCTTTTGCCAAACGACTTCAGGTGTGTCTTACAGGAAATCCCAATTATATCACCCATTCCCGTTGGGGCATATTGACTGGAGTAGGACTTGGGAAAGTTACTTATGATCCTTTCAATCTGAAAACAAAATTACAAGCATATATAGGAGCTTTTGTTGACATACCCATCTACAAAGGATTCTCTGCACACCCCGAAGTATTCTATCGAGAATATGCATCTGAAGGAATATATACTAACACGGGGGTGACATCTGTTGCAGCATACAATCGTCGTGAAATCTGTCTACCAATATTAATGCGATATACTTTTCTATCTACCAAAGGAAAACTCCTGCCATATGTGCAAGCAGGATCAGAACTCCAATGGGCAATTATGCATGAAATAGAAACAGAACATACCACATCAAATGACGAAGGGTTCATTGAATGGGTGGAACCATCAACAACTCCTTTAAAAAAAATCAATGCAGCATTAACTGCTAGTGCTGGTCTTGAATGGAAACTCCAAACCAAGCACTCCCTATTTTTGGACATACGTTATACAAACAGTCTACAAGAACCCCGTTTGTCCGGATTATATGCAACCATTTCCTATAACCTATAACAATTCATCCCATGAAAAACAAGACGATATTCCTTTTCTTGACTACCATCTTCCCAATGTTGTTCCTTACCTGCCAAAAAGCTGAATTACCAACTATTGGAAGAGCATTGCTTACTTTACAAGTTGAAGCGACGGAGAATCAAATCAGCATGTCTGCAGATATTGAAAGTTCCGGAGATTTGGAAATTTACGAAAGAGGATTCA
>JAFVTL010000036.1 GCA_017503235.1 Bacteroidaceae bacterium
ATGTCATATTAGAGTTTTGCTTGTCTTCTTTTCGCAACACTAAGGTAAGTGAAAATTCTGACATGGCAAAATCCTGGGCAACTTTTTGTTGCTCAGGCACTTATAAATAATGTTAAACTATAGTGTTGCGGAATTAAGGTTTCTCTAATAAAACATTCCTCCGATGCGTCCTTATCCGATTCTTTTACAGCTGGCATGCTTTATGCTCTTGATGCTTTCCCCGTTTCTGATGAGGGCAATCGGTGAAATTCTCCGATGAAAAGGGCGTATTTGAACCGATAAATCCTTATCTTTGTTGCATCAATCAAACAGATCTGGAGAATGAGAATCCGTATACTTGTTACAATGCTTTGTTGTCTGATTTGCACAGGCGGTCGGGCGCAGAATTGGGATATCAATACCGTGGAAACTCTTAACGGCTGGCATGTACATGGGCTCAGCCGTAGCTTGTCGGTTACAGGCATTGCGCTTCCTGTAGGTATTCCTACGGTTATGGGGATTTATGCACTTGCCAAAAAGGATATGCCTCTGTTGAAAGATGCCGTTTATATTGGTACTTCCGTCATCGAGGCTGTGGGCATCACGTATGGCATGAAGTATGCTTTTGACCGCCGTCGCCCTTATGTGAAATATCCCGGTTTGATTCATCCCATCCAACCCGAGGACAGCCCTTCTTTCCCTTCGGGACATACGGCGGCCGCCTTTTCATTGGCCACTTCTCTTTCTATTACTTATCCTAAATGGTATGTCATTGCTCCATCGGCTGTATGGGCTTGTGGAGTAGGATTTGCCCGGATGAATCAAGGGGTACACTATCCCAGTGATGTGATAGCCGGTGCGGCTATTGGGGTCGGTTGTGCCTTTCTCAACGTTTATGTGAACAAGTGGTTGAATAAGGTTTTGTTCGAATAAAAACAATCATTATCTTTGCTGTCAGAATCATAAAATCTTAATTTACAATATAACATGAGATTAGACGGAAGAAGAGAGAGTTCCAATGTGGACGACCGCCGGCGCATGGGCGGAGGTAAGAAAGCAGGAATAGGTATTGGCGGATTGGTAGTGGCCGTACTCATCACTTGGTTTATGGGAGGTAATCCGCTGAGTGTATTGAAAGAAGTCGATTTGGGAAGTGTCATGACCCAACAAACCGGAGGTACTTACGAACCTACCGCCGAAGAAGAAGCATTGGCCAAGTTCTCCAAACAGATTTTAGCAGGTACGGAAGACGTATGGGCAAAGGAATTCAGAAAGATGGGACGTACTTACGAACCGCCTCGTCTGGTATTGTTTACCGGTAGTGTACAAAGTGGATGTGGTGGAGCCACTTCCGCATCAGGTCCCTTCTACTGCTCGGCCGACCAAAGTGTTTATATCGACCTTTCGTTCTTCAGTCAGATGAGACAGCAATTGGGCGCAGACGGTGACTTTGCTTATGCTTACGTCATTGCTCACGAAGTGGGACACCATGTACAATACTTGTTGGGTATTTTGAATGATGCACACAGCCAGATGAGCCGTGTCAGCGAAAAGGAAAGCAACCGCATCAGTGTACGTCTGGAACTCCAGGCCGATTTCTTTGCCGGCATTTGGGCTTATCACGACAATGCCATGTTCGGTTCGTTGGAAGACGGTGACATTGAAGAAGGGCTCAACGTAGCTTCTAAGATTGGTGATGACTATTTGCAAAAGCAAGCACAGGGATATAGCGTGCCCGATTCTTTCAACCACGGCACTTCCGACCAGCGTGTCCGTTGGCTTAAAAAAGGTTTGAGAAGCGGTAATCTTAATGATGGTGACACATTCAGTCCGGCATACAATGAATTGTAATGGAAAAGGAGAGCATCGGCTCTCCTTTTTTTGTTATTCCTTTATTAACAGATTCTCAAAATCATCCCTCTTTAGGAGCTCTATCGCCTTCTTGACACTCTCGTCGGCCGTATTGATAGTATGGTAATACTCGTTCATGTCCCAAAGGTCGCGGGCAATGAGGGCTTTCAGTTGTAATTTCATCAGCGGAGCAGACTTCCGATATTGTTCTTCGTTATATTCCACTCCGGCTTTCTTGCCTTCTTCGATGAGTTGTTGCATCATTGCTTCCGACACTTTAAATTCACGGTTGAAATCCGGATAATTCCGATAGGCTTCTTTCCACTCCTGACGATGAGTGTCTATCAGTTGATAATGAACTTTCAAAAGAATTCCTTTGTTGCTCAAGTCCCGATGATATTGGGTGTAGAGGGTGGTGTCCACCGGTACGAAATAATCGGGCATGATACCTCCGCCACCATATACCGTACGGCCAAGTTTCAGCGTTTTTGTTTTTAGGGAATCGGGGAAATGAATACTGTCGGCACTCATCATCTCACCGCTATTGTAACGCTCAATGAGGTCGTCGTTATATTTTTCAATGCTTTCGTATGGCTTCTGGATACAACGGCCGGCAGGAGTGTAATAGCGGGCTACGGTGAGTCGTATCATCGAGCCGTCAGGCAGGTCGATGGGGCGTTGTACAAGGCCTTTCCCAAAAGTTCTTCGTCCGACAACGACTCCTCTGTCCCAATCTTGTATAGCACCTGAAACAATTTCACTGGCTGAAGCTGAGAATTCATCAACCAAAACAATCAACCTTCCTTCCTGAAAACTTCCGTTTCCTTTGGCAAGGAATTCGTTCCGCGGATTGCGCCTACCTTCAGTATATACAATCAATTCCTCCTTGTCCAAAAACTCATTGGCTAAGTCGATGGCGATATTCAGATAACCTCCACCATTGCCTTGAAGGTCAAGAATCAAGTCCTTCATGCCTTCTTTTTTCAATTGGTTGAAAGCTTCCAGAAATTCCTTGTGGGTAGTGGCTGCAAAACGATTCACCTTGATATATCCTATCCGTTCGTCTATCATGTACGATGCATCCAGACTGTATACAGGAATCTTGTCGCGTGTAACAGTGAATGGAAGTTGTTCCTTTACCCCTCTGCGGACAATCTTCAAGTTCACTTTCGTACCTTTCGGACCTCTCAGCCTTCGCATGATATCTTCCTGGCTCATCTTTACACCAGCTATGGCCGAGTCGTTGACTGCTACAATACGGTCTCCTGCCAGGATACCCACCTTTTCAGACGGGCCTCCAGAAACGGGTTGGATGACAAACAAGGTATCTTCAGCCATATTGAACTGAACTCCGATACCTTCAAAGTTTCCGACCAATGGTTCGTTCATCTTTTTGACTTCTTCGGAGTTTGAATAAGTGGAGTGGGGGTCAAGGTCCTTCAACATGGCGACTATGGCTTCTTCCACCAATCGCTTTTCGTCTACGCTATCCACATAAAGGTTGGCGATGGCAAATTCGGCCATTTGTAATTTACGGGCTGGCGATTGACTATAGTTCTTGTTGTTTTGTGCCTGCAACAAGCTGATAGAAAAAATGCAGGCAAGCAGGCCTGCAATGAACTTTGTTTTTTTCATATTCAAATATCCATTCCTTCGGGCAAGAACATGCTGATATCCTTGCCGTAGTGTAGCAATTCTCTGACAACGCTTGAACTGACCGAAGCTAATTCCGGTTCGGAAAACAGAAATACTGTTTCAATACCGTTCAATTTCTTATTGATATCGGCAATACCTTCCTCATACTCAAAATCCTTGACGCTACGAATGCCACGGACGATGAATTGGGCTCCTTGCTCCTGGGCGAAATCGACGGTAAGTCCGCTATATGCCATTACTTTCACCCGTGGCTCGTCGGCATAGAGTTTCCGTATCATTTCCACTCGTTTCTCTGCAGGCAACAGACATTGCTTGCCTTCATTGATGCCAATACCGACAATCACTTCGTCCATAAAAGCCAAAGTGCGCTTCACAATGGAATGGTGGCCAAGTGTGAAGGGATCGAAACTTCCGGGAAATATTGCTTTCTTCATTCTTTTGTAATGTCTTCTTCTACAACCAAATTGTCGATGATAAAGTTCTGGCGTTCCATGGTATTTTTCCCCATATAGAATTCCAGCAGTTCCTTGACCAAGTCATTCTTCTTGAGTGAAACTTGCTCCAATCGCATGTCTTTTCCGATGAAATTCTTGAACTCGTCGGGCGAGATTTCTCCCAAACCTTTGAATCGGGTGATTTCGGGATTGGGGCTAAGCTTTTCAATAGCTTCCAAACGTTCTTCGTCAGTATAGCAATAGATGGTTTCGTATACACCTTTCTTGCGGTTTCGCACACGGAATAACGGTGTCTGAAGAATGTATACGTGACCTTTTTTAATCAAATCGGGGAAGAACTGAAGGAAGAAAGTAATCATCAGCAAGCGTATATGCATACCGTCCACATCGGCATCGGTCGCCACAATCACTTTATTATAGCGTAGGCCTTCCATGCCATCTTCGATGTTGAGGGCGGCTTGCAGCAGATTGAACTCTTCGTTCTCGTACACCACCTTCTTGGTGAGCCCATACGAGTTGAGTGGTTTACCACGAAGACTGAATACTGCCTGCGTGTTCACATCGCGACTCTTGGTGATAGAACCGCTGGCCGAATCCCCCTCGGTAATGAAGATGCAAGATTGTGTTTCTTGTTCTTTTCCTTTGGCATCATTCAAGTGAAAACGGCAATCACGTAACTTGCGGTTATGCAGATTGGCTTTCTTGGCACGTTCTCGAGCCAGTTTGGTAACACCGGCAATAGCTTTTCGTTCTTTTTCTGATTCCTGAATCTTCTGTAGCATCGTTTCGGCTACAATCGGATTCTTGTGAAGGAAGTTGTCTACTTCCGTCTTGACAAAATCCCCTACATATTTATTGATGGTAGGACCTGCCGGTTTGTTTTCTTGTGGAATGGCCGGCCACATGTTGTTGGAGCCCAGTTTGGTCTTTGTCTGACTTTCAAACATAGGTTCTTCCACGTCAATGGCAATGGCAGCCACGATACCGTTACGAATGTCGGAGAATTCCTGGTTCTTGTTGTAGAATTCCTTGATGGTGCGGGCAATGTGTTCTTTCAAGGCGCTTTGATGCGTACCTCCTTGAGTCGTGTGTTGACCGTTCACAAAGGAATAATATTCTTCTCCGTACTGATTGGTATGCGTAAAGGCTATTTCAATGTCTTCTCCTTTCAAGTGAACGATGTCATACAACCCTTCGGAGGTCATATTGTCTTTCAACAAGTCTTCCAATCCGTGGCGGGACAAGATTTTTTGTCCGTTATAGAGGAAGGTCAATCCGATATTCAGGTACGTGTAGTTGCGCAACAAAGTTTCTACGAACTGACTTTGGAACTTGTAATTGAGGAACAGGGTGTCATCGGGTTCGAAGAAGATATAAGTTCCATTTTCTTCTGAACTGTCTTCTGTACTGTCGCTGATGAGTTTCCCTTTTTCGAAAGTGGCCCGACGTACTTTTCCGTCACGAAAACTGGCTACTTCAAAGTGGCTGCTGAGGGCATTGACAGCCTTGATACCAACTCCATTTAACCCTACGCTTTTTTTGAAGGCTTTGGAATCGTACTTACCCCCGGTATTCAGTTTGCTGACCGCTTCAATCAGTTTTCCTTGTGGAATACCGCGTCCATAATCGCGGACGCTGACCCGAAGGTCGTCCTCGATATTCACTTCAATTTTTTTGCCGGCACCCATCTTGAATTCGTCGATGCTGTTGTCCATCACCTCCTTCAAGAGTACATAGATACCGTCGTCGTTCTGTTGTCCGTCGCCCAAGCGGCCGATGTACATCCCCGAGCGTACTCGGATATGTTCCATATCGTCCAGATGGCGGATATTCTCATCGGTGTATTCAGGAGTAACCGCCTCGGTCAAAGGTAGTTCCAAATGATTGTTTTCTTCCATGGATATTGATTTGCAGGCTGCTTTAATGCAGCACTTTGGGCAAAAATAAGCAGAATTTGGCAAGTGGACAAAAAAATGAATTATAAACAGACGTTTTTATGCCGTTTTTTCAGGAAATATTACATAAATTTGTACGAAATCGATGACAATCAACTGTATTACCTGAAAACAATATAAATCAATTCCATAAATAGTATGAAGAAAATAGTTCTCATTATTGGTCTTTTTATGCTTGGAAGAACATCCTCTCCAGCACAAGACAAGCTGTATGCCGACAAATTTCCTATCGGCGACGTGACATTATTGGACGGACCGTTGAAGCAGGCGCGCGATTTGAATATCCAGACGTTGCTGCAATATGATTGCGACCGATTGCTGGCGCCTTATCGTAAAGAAGCCGGATTGACCCCCAAAGCAAAGACTTATCCCAATTGGGACGGGCTGGACGGACACGTGGGTGGACATTACCTGACAGCCATGGCGCTTAATGCCGCAACCGGAGACGAAGAATGCCGCCGACGGATGGAATATATGATTGGCGAATTGGAAGAATGCGCTGAGGCCTATAATCGTAATCATCCGGAATGGGGAAAAGGATATGTAGGCGGATTCCCGGGCAGTGCAAAATTGTGGAGCGCATTCAAGAAAGGCGATTTCGGCATTTACTTCGGCTCATGGGCTCCTTTCTACAACTTGCATAAAATGTATGCTGGATTGCGCGATGCCTGGTTGTATTGCGATAACGAGAAAGCCAAAAGCCTCTTCCTCGGCTTCTGCGATTGGGCCATCGACCTGACAGCCGGACTTTCGGACGAACAGATGGAACACATGTTGGGTAATGAACATGGGGGTATGAATGAGGTGCTGGCAGATGCCTACGCTATAACGAAAGATGAGAAATACTTGGAATGTGCCAAACGATTCTCACACAAACGACTTTTCACACCCATGTCGCAACGCCAGGATTGCTTGGACAATATGCATGCCAACACACAAGTGCCGAAGGTGATTGGTTTTGAACGCATATCGGAATTGTCGGGCAATGAAATTTACCATACGGCCAGTGCTTATTTCTGGGATGTGGTGACCGGCAGACGTTCGCTCGCCTTCGGAGGTAACAGCCGTCGCGAGCATTTCCCCAGCAATGATGCCTGTACCGATTTCATCAACGACATTGACGGACCGGAAAGCTGCAACACCAACAACATGTTGAAACTGACCGAAAACCTCCATCGTCGTAATCCTGAAGCACGTTTTGCCGATTATTACGAATTGGCCACTTTCAATCATATTCTTTCTACCCAACATCCCGAACACGGAGGATACGTCTATTTCACACCGGCTCGTCCTCGCCATTATCGTAACTATTCTGCACCGAACGAAGCCATGTGGTGTTGTGTGGGTACAGGTATGGAGAACCATGGGAAGTATGGTCAGTTCATCTACTCCAAGAAGGGAGATGCACTTTATGTAAACTTGTTTGTAGCTTCCGAATTGAACTGGAAGGAAAAAGGCATCAAATTGCGTCAGGAAACAGGCTTCCCTTATAGCGAAAGCAGCAAGATTACCCTTACCGAAGGGAAAGGAAAGTTTACGATGCTGGTACGTTATCCGGGTTGGGTAAAGCCAGGAGAGTTCTCAGTGACAGTTAATGGTGAACAGGTTCCGCTTATCAGTGGCCCGTCATCGTATGTGGCTATCGACCGCAAGTGGAAGAAGAACGATGTGATTGAACTCACCTTCCCGATGCACAACAGTGTGAAGTATCTGCCTAATGTTCCGCAATATATCGCATTGATGCATGGCCCCATCATGTTGGGCATGAAGACCGGAACGGAAGATATGGCTCACCTCATTGCCGACGATAGCCGATTCGGACAATATGCCAGCGGGAAAAAACTTTCTACCGACCAGGCGCCGATACTCATCAACAACGACATCGAAAGCATTGCCAACCAGCTGCAGCCCATTCCGGGAAAACCGTTGCACTTCACCCTGACCACCCGAATGGAAAATCCTATTCATAATGAATTGCAGCCATTCTTCGAAATACACGATTCGCGCTATATGATGTATTGGCTTGCCCTTTCGGAAGACAATTACAAAGGACATTTGGCGCAATTGGCAAAGGCCGAACAAGAAAGACAGGCACTTGAAGCCAGTACGATAGACAAAGTACAGCCGGGGGAACAACAACCGGAAACCGACCATCGGATGGAAACCGACCAATCGTTCACCGGAAACACCAACGACTGTTTCTGGCGTGATGCCAACAACGGCCACTACTTCAGCTACCTGATGCAGACCCAGGGACAGGAAAACATCGCCTTGCGACTGAAATATTGGGGTGTTGGCGAATGGAAGAGCCATGAATTCGACATCTTTGTAGACGATGTCTTGGTGAAATCGGTAAACAATACGGGCAAGTACCGCATCTCCGAATTCAAGTATGAAGTTTATGACATCCCCGCCGAACTGCTGAAAGGCAAGACGCAAGTACGAGTGAAATTTGTTGCCAAGCCTGGCAAGCAGATTGGTGAGATTTATGAAGTAAGATTGATAAACAAATAAATTTAAGTTGGAGATAGAAGGAGTTAAAGGAGTTATAGTAGTTAAAGCCGATAGCTTCGACTATGGGACACATTTACAAAATGTATTGGCTTTAACTCCTAGCGTAGCGATAACTCCTGATAACTTCTTTAACTCCTACAAAACTATTCAAACCCCAAAATTACTATACCATTATGAAAGCATTATTCAGCCGTTTTCTGATGATAGCCACTATCATTGGAGTTTTTACAGCCTGTTCTTCCGAAAAGGAAAACTATCTGAGTTCCATCCCTGCCGAATCGTCGATGGTGATAAAGGTGAATGTCACCCAGTTGGTCAACAAGTCCAATATATTGAACAACCCGTTGGTGGGCGGTCTGTTGATGCAGGCCGAACAGAGTGTGCCCGATGCGTTGAAAGCCAAGTTTGAGGAAATCAAGAACAATCCCGAAGCCTCCGGCATTGACTTGCAGAAGCCTTTGGCCATTGCATTGGACTTGGGTAATCTGGACATTACCTCTGCTGCAGGTGTTCCCAATGTTTCTGTGGTGGGTGTATTGCCAATTAAGGACATCAAGAAATTCGAAGAGCTGCTGAACAGCGTCAGCGAGGTGGAATCTACCTTTACCATCAGCGAAACGGAAGGCGTGAAGCAAATCAACATACCTGAAGAAGAATTCAGTGTGGCCTATAATTCCAGTCGTCTTGTCATGGCTTATGGAAAGGGGACTAATGCTGTTTCATTAGTGAGTCAGCAAGAAAAGGAAAGCATGCTGGCCCATCCCGACTTCGCCGAATTTGCCGCCAACGACAAGGACGCCTCCCTGTTTATGGATTATGAATGGATGATGAATCTGGTGGCCGAAGCCCAAAAGAATATGGGCGCTCCGGCTTCCGTATCTCCACAACTGATGGAATATCTGAAAGGCATGAACGTATATGGCACGCTCAATTTCGAGACCGGCAAGGTAGTAGGCGACATGAAAGTCTATTTGGACGAATCTGCCAGAAAGTATATGGAAACATTCTACCTGAAACCATCCGGCAAGCTTGTCGGCCTGATTCCGGCAGATAGTTACTTGGGCTTTAACTTTGCTGTCAAGAACTATTCTGAATGTCTGAAGTTCTTGGGCGAGGAAGTTCGTCAGCAGATAGAAGAATTGCTTGCTCAGTACGGTCTGTCCGAAGAACTCATTGACAATGTTCATGGCGACATCCTGTTAGCTATGTATCAAGGTACGGACAATCCGCTGATTCCAAATTTCGTAGTAGCCGCACAATGCAAGGACCGCACCCTCTTCGACAAGGTCAAGGAACTGATGCAAATCACCACCGAAGGTGATATGTTCGACCTCCCCAATCAGGGCTATCGTGTTTCGTTTGTCGACAATGTGCTGATTGTTTCTACCAAGGGCCTCTACAACCAGTGCTTGGCTTCGGGAAGCATCAAGGCTTGGGACAAGAGCTGGAAGGGGACCCCTATGGGCGATGCCTTGTCGAAAGGCGGAATAGCCATCGACTTCCAGGCCATCAGCAAGAACCCGTTGTTGCAGGAAATGGCCGACAATCGCGACGGAGCCATGACTCTCTCCATACTCAAGCAGTTGGAAACCCTTAGCATGCAGATGGAAAGCATGCAGGAAACCACTACTGAACTGAGCTTGACAAACAAGAACAAGAATGCGTTGGAACAACTGATTGCGATTGGCATCGGTGCTGCCATGGCAAGATAATGATAAAAGAAGCGAATGTTGAAGTGGCCCCAAAGTTTGGATACAAACTTGGGAGCCACTTCAATTCATTGCATCGTGCGGGTTTTCTTTAGCAGATAACACTCCTCATGGAAGATGATTTCCAGGGGAAGGCCGGCATTCCTCAGACTGCTTCGTAACCGCTTGATGGCAGCATGAATGCTATCCTTGCTGCCATTCCCCTTCCACAGTTTGCGGTCAATCTCCTCTGCAGTCACGCGGTGCTCCTCCGCATGCAGGAACAGCAGGAACAGTGTAGCCGCTTGTGGCGCCAGCCTTATCGCCTCCTCTCCTCGCCAGATGGTACGGCTCATCACATCATAAGTGATTCCCTCCGTCAGCAGATAGATGTCCGCTTCCTTGATATTTGCATCGGTCACATAGACTATCTTTGTATGTATGGACATTTGTTTTGTTTTCATTACCAATACCGTTGCACTCCGTTATGGTAGTCAAAGATACGTTCATCCACTCCTCCTGAATGGTTCTTCAGATAGAGCAATGCTCCCTTCGGTACCGTGTACACCAACGAGTCACCTCCCAGTCCTTGATTAAATCTTGTCATCTTTACTAAATTGGAGATTTCTTTTGAAGTGATAGAATCCGACAATAGGATTCCCTGCTTCCCGAACAAAAGTGGCCATTCTATCCAACAAAGGTTGATTCTCCACCTGCTTTCCTGAATATTCCAAATAGTCCATCAACGCTTCAACATTACCTGTTGTAAAATAGACTGCCAGGCAATCGTCTGAAGCCATAATCGGGGAAGGAGTCAGTCCTGTAAAATCTTCCTGCATATTAAAGTCTGAATAAAGACGGTCCGCTTCCTTATCGTAGAGGAAGGTGACGGACTTTCCTGAAAGATATCCTCCCCAATGCAAATAAGAACTGTTTTCCCAGCAACTGTTAAAACCGCACACGGGGAAATTTTCTATCAGATAATCTGTAACCGACTTCTCCTCAGGCAACTTCTTCGGATAATGGAAAGATGGATTTCTGTCACCGAAGTCTATACGATATTTTATATGGACACCCTTATTGTCAATGCCATAGATATTGTTTGTCAGGGAATGGGTGAACAACAGGCCATTTCTTTGCGTCATGGTCAAAGTCCCGAATTGTTGGAAATGTGGAATTGGCTGGTTCTCCATAAATCGAATACCTGAAACATAACCTTTATAACTATCATCGGAAGGATTGTATATTTCCAGCAAAGACATATTCATTGTCCCATCGTCAATGTTATTTTTGTATAAGACGGCTTTCCCATCAGGTAACACGGCCAACTCAAAAGCCCTGTTTTTCAAAGGGACTTCGGAGTGGAACGTACCATCCATCTTGAAATACATCAACTTGGGAGGGTATGTAAGCAGACAGACAAGAGAATCCGTCAAAATATCAATGCCTCTGACGTCAATGTATTCCTTTTCACCCTGGCCTTTTCTGGAAATCAACGCAGCGCCTTCCCCCTCATGGTTATAAACAAATACATTTGAGTTCCGGTCCAATACGGCAATGTAATGTGCGGATATTTTCATTTGTTTCACTTCTCCTATCATGTACCCTCCCGTTGTATCTAAAGGTACAATTGAAAGACTGTCAAACAGGGTGGAATATTTCATGTCACCTTTCAGAGCATCTTCGTAACGAATCAGTCTTTTTACTTCCATATCGTTATCAACAGTCTCGTTTCGGGATACCGAACAGGAAACCATTAGGAACAGACATGCCGCTATACAAATTTTCTTCATGAGTATGTACTCTCTCAAAATTATTATTTAGTTATTGGATATTTTAATAATTACCAATACCGTTGCACTCCGTTATGGTAGTCAAAGATACGTTCATCCACTCCTCCCGAATGGTTCTTCAGATAGAGCAATGCCCCCTTCGGCACCGTGTACACCAACGAGTCACCTCCCGGCACCTGGCGTCCTGCCGAATGCCAACGCCCTTCCGATGCATAGAACAGCTCGTAGGTGTCGCCCGCCCGGATGTAGTTCTCACGGTTGCGCGCCGTATAGACGATGCGTGCCACGGGTTGCTCCGCCCCCAGGTCAAGACCTGCCCATCCGCCACTGGCCTTGTCGTGATGGAACGAAGTCGACGGGTTGCCGTCATATACGTTCGTGTAGTCATGGTCGGGTTCAGCATCCGGGCCGTTCGGCGTACCGATAATCCGTCCCTTCAGCCGGCAAGTGTCCGTATAGCTCGTATAGAAAGCCACCTCCGCCACGTCACAGTTCGAATCCTCCGGTCCGCAGTAGCGCACATAGCGGTAAGGCTTGGTCTCCGCCAGATACACCACGTTGTCCTGACGCAACGGAGGTTCCGTAATCACGTGCAGCGTATCCCTTTCCCGGAAGTCGGCATAGCGGCTACCCTCGAAGGTGCCGCCCACCATCAGTTGCGGGAACGACTCATGAAACTGGTGGTACTTGTTCAGCAGCTTCACCTCTTCCTTTTCCATACTTTCCCGATAGAAATGCAGCTCTCCCGTCTCCTTCTCCAGTTCAAAGGGCACCGTCACCGGCTCCAGCCTTCCGTCCCTATAGGTGCTGAGGCACATCACCACCCTGCCTTCTATGTCCTCGAATGTCACCTTTCCCCCCTTCATGTAGCTCCATGCCACCGGCACCCATTCCATCTGCGAGGTCTGGCACAGGTAGAGCATCTCGCCCGAAGCCACGGGCATCCTCATCTCCTCCCTGCCGATGGAGAACGTACGTGCCAGCGTGTCGCCATACACCCTTGTCACATCCACATACATCGGATAGCGGAACGAGGGGTGCACTTCAGTGAGTTCCTCCCGTATGGCCGACTGCAGTTCCTCGTTCAGTCCGTAGCGCTGTCGGTACACCTTGGCTCGTGCGCCATAGAACTCAAGAGCCGTACCTATCGCCTGCTTCTCATACATGTAGTGCGTATTGCCGTCCTTGTCCAGCACGAAGTTCCAGTAGTGCGCCACGTTGGCATCCCCCCGAAGCGGCATGTAGTCGCATCCGCAAGGCAGCCCCACGGCACGGAAAATGTAGGTCAATCTGTCCGTCAGTTCACGGCAGTTGCCCGACACCCAGTCCACTAAGTCAGGTCCGATGTGCGGTCCGTAGCCCAACTGGGTGGAGAAGCGCGACTCCTCCCTCGATATGGAGTCTATCAGCACCCTTGCCACGAACAGCGGGTCTTCCGCTTCGGGCAGCCCACGGATACTGTCCAGCATCGGGTTGTATCGGTTGTACAGCTTCTCCCTCCATGGCTTCAGACATTCATCCTTGATGCGGTGCGGAAGGATGTATTCGCAGAAGTCCTCGAAGGATACGTTCTTGCTCCACGGCTGCTCGTCTCTCACCTTGAAGGCCCAGTCGATGTTCTCTATCAGGTATTCGGGCGCGATGTCGATGTCTGAAATGGGCCGTGAGGTGATGGCCGTAAACCTTCCATACTGTTTCATGGCCGAGTCCTTCGCCTGTTCCACGCTGTACCAGGTACCCACGCCGTAGTATTCATGCACCTTCAGATAAGCCTCCATATCCTCTTCGCTGTACGAATGGTAGTAGGGCAAATGCTTCAGCAGATACTCCGCCGCGAGGGTCTTCAGCGTGTCGCCCTTGCAGTGTTGCAGCACTTGCTCCAATGCCGGGTTATGTTGCAGCACCTCCTCCACGGTGGGGCGGTAGTGGGTAGGGGTACAACCACACAGGATTGTACCCGAAAGAAGCACACATGATAATGAATATGACAGTTGTTTCATGATTGTTCTTTCATATTAAGAAACGAGCAGTTCATTATATGGAGAAACCTAATCTTCTTAACTCATTCGCATCTACAAATTTAGCAACAGCATTCCCGGAATATAGATTATCTGTACATTTCAGAGATCCTACTCCCAGACATTCAACTAAAGAATAGGGAATAATAGTCAATCTGTAATATTGCACTCCATTATCTAAAAACGCAGGGTCATATGAATAAATGCAAAAATTGTCAATTTCATTATAGGAATAAAAGGCAGGCCCTTCATTTTTATGTAAATCTCCAGGAAAAACAATTTCCACATTTGCCAGTGCTTCCACATTGGCCAAAGCTAAATCTGATAAATCCATAGTGTTGGATTTGGACAAGTACACATTGTATCCAGCTACTATAACTGTTACCATTATAGATACGACATATATCACTTTGTTTTTCATCTAATATTTGTTTTATAAATTATCATGAAGAAAACTATTCAGGAATGGTATAGAGAATTACTATAGGATTATCTTCGCTATCCAACTCTTCGTACAACTGCAATAATTTTTCATTGTGAATGGCTATATCCATCTTTCGTTTCCACTCTATAGATTCACAAATTTTGTCAACATGCTCCACTTGTGCAATGCAGTTGGTATAAGGCACAGGTTTGAAAGCAGGAGTTCCTCTTTCAATAATCGTATTAAGAATAAATGCATATTCCACCGCATATTTTTCCTTTTTGTCATAAATCATTAGGCTGGAGTTGGTGTTGGCTAAAAGATATCTGGATGTTTCAACCATATTTTCCAATGTATAGCGATACCCCTTTTCCATACAAATTTGCAGGAATTCACCAGGAGAAATATTGTTCTCCAATAAATCGAGAGGTAACCAATATTCTCCAAAATCTACTCTATACTTCTCATGAATTATTCCATCCTCATAACCATATATTATAGGAAGGTAAGGCCGGGAGAAAAGGGCTTCATCACCGGAAGTCATACATTGTCCTTTTGAAAATTGAAAAGTTGTATTGGAAGTATTGGCGTGGAAGTAAGCGTTTTTTGGAACTTCCAAATCGCATTGAAGCTTCATCGGATAGTCATAGACATATAAATGATTATTTCCTTTGTAATCTGCATCCATACAAATAATTCTATCGTATTGAGTAGCGGCATTCTGATAATAGGTGTCATTAGAAACTTCTTTTATGAAGTTACCGGACAAATCGAAATACATAGTCTTATAAGGCCTGTCACATAATAGGCATAGAAGTCCCTGTTTTTTCAGATAGACAACCTCTGAGATTTGATCATATTCTTGAGGACCACTACCTTTTTTGCCAATAGATTTCAAAAACTTCCCATTATCGTCAAAAATGAATACTTTATCCTCTGCATCATCAAATACTACCAGTTTTCCATCACATAGAAAAATACGGTCAATATCTCTAATTAAGCAATCATCGTTTGTCTCAAGACGAACCAGGCGAGCTGATTCAAAGAATGTGGTATCAGTCAACGCCACCTCATGTCTGGCAAGTTCTATGTTCACAACTTGATTATCCTTTATTTTGTAGTTCTTGTTATTTTTACATGATATGGAAAGTAAACTACAGAATATGAATATAATATATTTTTTCATGCGTGAATAATTTTTGAGAGGATGATACCTAATATAGACCAAAATCTCGTAACGTACTTTCTTTTACATCCAATTCAGTGGAGGGTGATTGATAAGTGCCGTTTGTACAAGCAACATATCCTACGCCCTTACACGTAACTCTTTTTTTAGGAGTGATTATTAACCTATAATGATTTTCATAATAAACATCAGTGTAAATGTAATAATAATTATATTCACAATAGTTCTCATATTTATAGCCATCATATATTGCTTCTCCCATGCCTTTAAATGGATCTTCAGGAAAATTATAATCACCTTCCGCCAACGCTTCCACATTGGCCAATGCAAGGTCGGATAGTCCCATGGTGCTTGTTCTCGATTGGTACACATTGTACCCAGCTACTGCGGCAACCGCCAAAGCGGTAATGCTCATTAAAAGTTTCTTGTTCATATTACAATAAAATTAGATTCTATAAATACCATAATATAATTATAGGGTTACCATCCTCATTATATTTTTTAGCGACTTCCAAACAAGATTCTTTTATCTCATCTGATTTTCTTTTTGCTAATTCAATATAATTGTGAAATAAAACAGGCTCTGTTTCATATACAACAGCATTTGGTGAATTATGACAAGGTATCAACTGTGAATTAGTAAATGGTAATACATCATTCAGCATTTCTGAATATACATCGCATTTTGTTGATTTTAGATTCAATAAATAGCAATATGGTTTATTTGTATTGAATAAAATCAAAGAATCATTACCACAGACATTCTGTATTATCCAATCCTTATCACCTTCTTTTTTAAGGAATTTATCATATGAAATATATTTGACAGAACTAAAATCTATGCCCTTCTCTCCAAAATCCAAAGATATGGAAGTTTGGATTTTTCCGTCATTTATCCAATAAATGTTATTGTCAAAAGGGAGAGAGGCTCTGACATCCCCTCCCTGGGATGAAAGAGATTTTCCAAATCCTCTTAATCCTTTCACAATACCGTTATTGGATAGAATTGTATCAGGGCTTTCGCTTAAATTTTCAAGGTTAAGACATAATATTTCATGCTTGGGAGAATCGGCATAGCTTGTACAAAGTCCATACAAGCAGTTGTTATCTGCTGCAATCTCTGTAAAATAATAGTCAAAGTTTGTTTTATTGACAAGATTCAAATCGTAATCAAATTCCATAATGCAATATGGGGCGTCACAACAAAGGTAAATACGACGTCTGTTTAATGATATAGCAGCATCTTTTATGCTTAAATATTGTTCCGGCCCCTCGCCTGTATATTTTTCAGTGGATGAGATAAAATTACCTTTTTTATCAAATGCCAATAACCTTCTGCATGCTTCATCCATCACATATATTCTTTCATCAGAAAACAGCAGACGATCAATGCTGGCTACTAAAGACTCCTCCTCGGATGCGGCAAGGGGAATCACATCAAATCCTTTAAACAAAGAGGATGATGTAATAATGGAATGCTCATTCTGATATTCCACTTTAATGCCACTCATATTATCATTTATATTTTTACAACTATAAAGGCATATTAAGTAGATACATACAATAAAAGACAATCCTTTTCCCATAGCTCTATTCTATTTCCTGTTAAAGCCCAGGTTCAGTTGTATGATATATACCACCCATACATGGAACTTCTGAACCAGAATCTATATAATCTATATCAATAATATAATCATTATTTCCCATTAAATCTCCTATTCCTGTTGCATAGCATCTTCTAATTTTAGCCGTTCTGATTATATCAACTTCATCTCTCAAATGATAACGATATTGTTTTTTCCCTTCTTTAATGCCCACTTCACTATACAAATTAGGTCCATAACATCCTGTATCATTTACCTGTTCTCTTGTTGCCAATGCTTCCACATTTGCCAATGCAAGGTCGGATAGTCCCATGGTGTTTGTTCTCGATTGGTACACATTGTACCCAGCTACTGCGGCAACCGCCAATGCGGCAATGCTCAATAAAAGTTTCTTGTTCATACTACAATGAAATTAAATGAAAAAATTAAGCTAATTATAAACTTCACCGCAAACCTTAAGGATGAGCGGTGGATTTTCTGTATTGCAATGCAAGGTAATGGCTTTGTTGAAACGCCCCGCCTCGTCCGCCTGATAAGTAACCCTGACTTCCTTCGTCCCACCCGGAGGGGTTGGAGACTTGTCATACTCCACACGGGTGCATCCGCAGGAAGTGGTTGCTGCATGAACAACCAGTGGCATCACCCCGGTATTGACCAAACGGAACACATGTTCCTTGGTTTCCGTTTGTGGGAAGGACCCGAAATCGTATTCTGTTTCGGGAATCGACACCTCCGTCAAGGGTTGTTCGGTCTGCCGCTCTTCGCCCGTCAGGTATCTGATGTAAAGTTCCTTCACATTCGGGTTGAGCACCGGATTGCCGATGACCTTTACCCTGTTTCCGCCATCAAGCAGGAAAGTCTGGAAAGTGATGTCGGAAGGGAAATGGTTCAAGCGGTTCAGCTCATCATCCGTGTCGAAACAAACCGGCGAGCGGAATTTGTCCCGACGGATGAGAAAATTCAGTTCCTTCACGTCCTTGGGGTGGAAATAGAACACAAAGGGTACTGTCCCTCCGGTCAGCGAGTCCACCTCTTCCATCAGGGACTTCCACATGTGCAGCTGAAGCTTGCAGCTGGTACAGCCGATGGAATCGACATAAACCAACACCTTGCTTTTGGCATTCTTGAAATCGAAGTCCACCGTATCCTTGCCCTGTATGGTAAAGACGGAGCGGGCAGGGAACTTGACTTCCTTGCCGTCCCATTCCCTGACTAAACGGAGGGCTGTATCCTTTTCACTCTCCTTGCAGGAAGCAAGGGAAAGGACGGCAAGAAGCACACATGATAAACGGAATAGGTTCTTATTCATTGTTGTATACATTGGTCGTTTCTACACTTTTATCTATATTCATGCAAGAACAAAACAGGATTATCGTCTCCATTCAAAAGCTTCAATCTTTCAAATTGATCGATTTGAGGATTCAGCTCATCCACATATACCAAAGATTCCAAAAAAGATGGGATAAACTCTGAGTTCAAGACGGAACATACCATATTTTCGTCACTGAAACAAAATTCAAGTAGAAGATGACGGTTACCCAAATAATCATCAATCATGCAGGGAGAAGAAACTAACATGCCATTCCGTTTGTCGTACAAAGCATAATTACGTTCCACACCTTTCATGTATTGAAAATATAGATAATCCTTCATTTCCACCAGTCGGGATATTTGATAAATCCTTTCTTTTCCCCATATAGATGATAAATTGATTAGTCCGTCAGTCTTTGAATATTCCTCCAAAATACGTTCGACATCTTCCCTCGTTGCAAAATCACGGCTTTCCATCACATAAGTCGGGATGAAACCGTCCTTACTCAATCCGAAAACCGTATTAGAAAATAATCCGATGTATAGGGGAGTATCTGAATTACGAGAATAAAAAAAACTATGCGAAAGTCGAAGAGACAAATTCCACCCCAAACAATAATCCCATGTAGGAATATAGTCTTCTATTTTTTCTCCCGTAGATGCATCCATCTCCTTTATCTGATATTTCCCACTTGGATTGTCCAAAATGACATTGTTCAAATAGAATTTCCCATCAAAATACTGCATACAGAAACTTGTAGTCCCAACTTCTCCTATTTTGACTGATGAAACAAACTGCATCCCTCCCAATTCAAATTTGAGAATTGCATTTGCAGCTTCATCCCATAAGTAGATCATATTCTCTTTTCTGTCTATCGAGAAATCCGACAATTGTAAGTATTCGCCAGGACCGGTACCTACATCCCCTATTTGGGATAGGAAATGACCTTCCATATCAAAGACGTACATTCGGTTGAACAAATCATCCAACAGATAAATCTTATCTTTATAAATGTCAACTTCACGTATTCTTTTAATCAAACACTTTTCATTTGTTTCAAGAATGATAGTTTTTGGTGATTGCAAAAATGATGAATAAAATAACTTATCATGTCTTTCAGCATTATCAAGTTCAATCTTGACTACCGATTCTGGATAGGTCACATTTGTACCATTGTGATGTCCTTGAATCTTTCTATTGGTACAGGCATGGAATGAAGTCGACAATAGAAAAGCGATAATAAATATCCAACTATGGTTCAAGTTTCGATGCATCATAAAACTTATTGAACGTTACATGCTTTAGTTACAACATTATTTATCATTTCAGGATAAGCATTATGGCAATAAAACTGCTGCCCCATACGTCCTTTTTTATAAGTATAATCTGTTCCATTACTCAATTGGGAGTATTCAATGCCTACAAATCCTTGACTATACAAATTATCCATGGAACACGCAGTTTTGGTGTTTATATTTTCTGTTCTTGTACCGCATTTAACAGCTCCTGGTTCTGCTGAAGCCAGCGCTTCCACATTTTCCAATGCCAAATCGGATAGTCCTTTTGTCTTTACATTTGATAGATAAACATTATAACCTGCAAACATAGCCACTGCAAGGCATACGAAACTTATAATTATTGTCTTTTTCATGTCTTTATACTTTTTGATTTCTATTTTGTTAATATTTTCTCCTTATGTCAGAAAGACCTCCCGTGAACTAAGCACATCACCGATTTGCTCCGTTCAAAAAAACTGATTACCTTTGCTTGCGTTACCTCCTTCTTTAGGGGAGAGCCGGGGGCGAGGAAGAAATGGCTGCAATACCTTAATATTCTTCCCGCCCTGCTTTTTCTCCCGAGTTAATCACTATTGTCTAAATTCTCTTTTCAATATCACCTATATATTATAAGGTGTATTCTCCGTAATAGGAATCGCCGTTCTCTGTAGTAATTTCAATCTGGTATTCTCCGGATGATTCGGGCACTTCCAACAAGGCATTACCGCAAAAACTATCGATTTCATCGATGATTTCGGCACCTGTGCTCAGATTTGTCACGCTAATTTCTAACTCGCCCAAGTCTTCCATAAAGGTAAAGAACAGACTGCCATTGCTGTAAAAGCATGCGATAGGGACTTGAATCAAATCGCGAGGCTGACTATCAGGAACTTTAATTGGACTTCCCTTTTCAATCTTTATTGACCGATTTCCCTCAGCTTTGGTACTCCACACAGATTCTATACCAACCGACAAGATAGTAATTAAAATTAAAATTAGTTTTTTCATAATACTGATTTTTAAATAATTGTACAAGTGTAAAGTTATAGTACCCAAAGATGATAAACAAATTTTCGATCATAATATAATCAGCCTAAAATTAACCTATAAAATGCTATATTCCAGCGTTTTAGAACAAATCAAAAAGTATCAACCAGAGAGCAAAAACAGCTATAATCATTTGACTGTCAAACACTTAAAGCAGGCTGTCGGGGGCGGGGTAAAATTTAAACCACACATAATCAGCTACTTACGAAGAAAATCCAAAAAGAATGCTGAATGGGTGGTATTTTCTTTCTCTATTTCTTCAATAATCTTCAACTTCCTTTTATAAATGGCATTCGGTGTAATATTCAATAAACATGCAATCGTATTACCGGAAAATCCGGCAAATAGAAAACAAGCTTGCCGATAATATGCTTCTTCTGGAAGGCAAACTTCCAATCGAAGATGCATCATAATATTGTCCATCTGTTCATTGATTGTATTTTCCAACAAGTTATATCCCTTTTCTCCCTTGGTGTATTTTTCAGCCAAATTCATAAAGAGTTTTAACATATCATCTTCTTTGAGTTCTTGTTTATAATAATTGTAATTATAAACATTGAAGATTTTATCCAACGTCTTGAAATATGTTTGACACAGCTGCACATGCCTTTGCTGATAATCCAACTTATCTTTTTCCAACTTCGCAATATGCTTTTCATACTTCCGCTTGTATTTGTCAAAAGCTATTTCATGCAGTCGAAGATCTTCCTCCAAATTAGAAATGCTTTGATGCGACAATTTCTCCTTCTGTTCCATCTCATAGTTTAAACTTTCTAAACGACGATGAATTATATCTTCACGAGACATGATTTCTTCCCATAAGCAATGCATCCGTTGACGAAATCTTTCACGATAATATTGTCGAACCCACTTCTGCAGAAGATATCCGATGCCTCCAATAAAAGTTATTAAAAACAACAAGATAAATAGATTGAGTTTTCTATGCATTTCACGCTTAAACGTTTCATGCTTTAATTCTTGCTCAAGATAATTATGTTGAAAAGTCAGTACGGGTTGCTCAAGGTTTCTTGTCACAATCTGATTTTGCATCAGTACCCCATCTGTCTGTTCTTGGAATGCCTTATCATATTGATTCCTGGAACGATACATTTCAGAAGCTGCTAAATGACATGCTACGCTATCATCTGCATTCTCAGCTTTATCCCATGACAATTGTAACACACGTTCAGCTTCATCATATTGCCCATCAGACAAACAGATACTGACAACTGAAGATAAAAAAGCGGATGTTTTATCTTCTATACCAAATTTTGCTAAAATTGAATGATACATGGATTTGGCTTCCTGCATACGATTTTGCTCTACATATTGCATCACCAAGCTACTCATGACGTAATTCATCAACGTGTGATTTTCACTATTTTCAGCTTTTCTCAAGACTAATTGAAGCAAAGAATCACTCATGGCATAATCATTAAGATTTCGGCAAATAGAGGACTGATCCATTATTGCATACAAGCCATGCAATTCCTTTCCTGCTATTTGATAATGTTTTTCAGCCATTCGGTAAGCTTCCAAGCTCTTAGGAAAATCATAAAACTCTCGATATAAATTTCCCAATTGTGTATAGAGTAACCCTGTGTAGTAGTTGTCACGCAATTCTTCCACCAATTCTTCGGCTTCGGCATAGGAGAGCATGGCATTCAGATGGTCGCCGGCATTGGTTTGTACTCTACCTTTATAATAAAGGGAGAGGAAACGAGGACGCACATCGCCATGTTGGCGGTAGTGGTCCACCGCAATGCTTATCAGCGAGTCGTTGGTTTCGTCAATGTAGTTCTTGTCTTGCGCCTGGGTATAGAGCAGGGCATGACGGGCATGGGTACTCCGCTTGAGGAAGGTCTCCGTATCGAGGGTTTGCAACAGGGTAAGGGCGGAGTCGGGGGCAGACTCCATCAGCTCCTCGGCACGGTCGAGGGTAGCGGACACTTCGGGGCGTTCCTTGCAGCCGGTCATAAGCAGCAGGAA
>JAFVTL010000037.1 GCA_017503235.1 Bacteroidaceae bacterium
GATGGAACCTCTGAAGCATGAGTGCGGTGTGGCAATGGTAAGGTTGCTGAAACCGTTGGATTATTATCAGGAAAAGTACGGAACCCGTATGTGGGGACTGAATAAAATGTATCTGCTTATGGAGAAGCAGCACAACCGCGGTCAGGAAGGTGCCGGCCTTGCGTGTGTGAAACTGTACACAAAGCCCGGTGAGGAATATATGTTTCGTGAACGGGCAACAGGTACAGGAGCCATTACCGAAATCTTTCAAAACATAAGCGGCCATAGTGAAGAGTTTGCAGCAGAACTCTATATGGGACACCTACGCTATTCTACAACGGGCAAAAGCGGGTTGACCTATATTCATCCTTTTTTGCGACGTAATAATTGGCGGGTGAAAAACCTAGCAATTTGTGGTAATTTCAATCTGACAAACGTAGATGAGGTTTTTGCAGGCATTACAGCCGAAGGGCAACATCCACGTCGGTATGCCGATACTTATATTCTTCTGGAACAATTGGGACATCGGTTGGACCGTGAGGTGGAACATCTGTACCATCAATGCAAGGAAGAAGGATTGGAAGGACTCGATATCACTCGTTCCATCGAGGAACGTATCGATTTGACGGAAGTACTGAAGACTACAAGCCGTACTTGGGACGGTGGTTACGTGATATGCGGAGTGACCGGTAGTGGAGAGAGTTTTGCGGTGCGTGATCCTTGGGGGATTCGTACCGCTTTTTGGTATAAGAACGACGAGGTACTGGTTCTTGCCAGTGAGCGTCCTGTGATACAGACGGTTATTGATGTGCCTTGGGAAGAGGTACATGAGTTGCAGCCGGGACAGGCACTGTTGGCAAAGCGGAACGGGGAAGTGCGCTTGGCGGAAATCAATCGTCCGAAAGCTTGCTCCGCCTGCTCCTTCGAACGTATCTACTTCAGTCGGGGTAGTGACAAAGACATTTATCGGGAACGGAAAATGTTGGGTAAGCAGTTGTTACCACAAATTTTGAAGGCAGTGGACTATGAGGTGGGTCATACTGTATTTTCGTTTATTCCTAACACGGCGGAAGTGGCTTTCTATGGAATGTTAGAAGGGTTGGACGAATACTTGAATGAACGAAAGGTGAAACTCATCGAGGCATTGGGACACAAGCCGGAGCATGCGGAACTGGAACGCATTCTCTCCATGCGTATCCGTAGCGAGAAAGTGGCCCTCAAGGACATCAAGCTGCGCACATTCATTGCCGAAGGAAACAGTCGTAACGACTTGGCTGCTCATGTGTATGATATCACGTATGGCAGTGTACAGCCAGGAATTGACAATTTGGTGGTTATCGACGACAGCATCGTGCGGGGAACTACACTCAGGCAAAGCATCATCCGCATACTCGACCGTCTGCGGCCCAAGAAGATGGTCATCGTTTCTTCTTCGCCTCAAGTGCGTTATCCCGATTATTATGGTATCGATATGTCCAGTTTGGAACAGTTCATTGCTTTCAAAGCTGCTGTCAGTCTATTGAAGGAGCGGCAGATGAATGATGTGATAAGATGTGCCTATCGGAAAGCTAAACTGCAAGAAGAGCACCCAGGTGGCCGGATAAAAAATTATGTAAAGGAACTCTATGCTCCCTTTTCCGACGAGGAGATCGCAGAGCGAATAGCTGTATTGCTGACTCCTGAGAACATTCATGCCAAAGTACAGATTGTCTATCAGGATTTGGAGGGATTACATAAGGCTTGTCCGCAGCATCGGGGAGATTGGTATTTCAGCGGTGATTATCCTACGGAAGGAGGATTGCGTCTGCTGAACAAAGCATTCATCGAGTTCATTGAAAAGAGATATCAATTCTAATTAGAATATATATGAAAAAAGCAACGCTGATATTGGAAGATGGAAGTTGTTTCGAGGGCGAGTCTTTCGGTTACGAAAAACCTGTAGTGGGTGAAGTGGTATTCAATACAGCCATGATGGGTTATCCCGAAAGTTTGACCGACCCTTCGTATGCAGGGCAACTGATGGTACTGACCTATCCGTTGGTAGGTAACTATGGAGTGCCGCCTTTCTCCATGGAAAAAAATGGGATTCCCGTCTATATGGAGAGCGGACGAATTCATGCGGAAGCACTCATCGTGAGCGATTACAGCGAAACCTTCAGCCATTGGAATGCCAATGAAAGTTTGCGTAATTGGTTGAAGCGCGAGCAAGTACCTGGATTGACTGGTATCGATACACGCCGATTAACAAAAGTACTAAGAGAACATGGAGTGATGATGGGGAAAATAGTATTCAGTAACATAGACGATTTTTCTAGTAAGTATCCTGATTATCCCCATGTGAACTATGTGGACCAAGTGAGTTACAAAGAGGTGATTCGATACAATGAAGGAGCCGGTAAGAAAGTGGTCCTGATAGACTGTGGCGTGAAGGCAAACATTCTTCGCTTGTTGTTAAAGCGGGATGTAGAAGTCATCCGTGTACCATGGAATTATGACTTTCTTACGTTGGAGTATGATGGAATCTTCATTTCTAACGGACCGGGCGATCCTGACACATGTGAGGTTGCGGTAAGGAATATCCGCCGTGCCATGCAGGACGAGAATCTCCCTATCTTCGGTATTTGTATGGGTAATCAACTCCTTGGCAAGGCCGGTGGAGCTTCTGTATATAAACTGAAATACGGACATCGTAGTCATAACCAACCGGTGAGGATGGTGGGAACAAACCGTTGCTTCATCACCAGTCAAAACCATGGCTATGCTGTAGATAGTAATACGTTGGGCTACGAGTGGATACCTTGGTTTATGAATATGAATGACGGTTCTAACGAAGGAATCCGTCATCGGACGAATCCGTGGTTTTCGGTTCAGTTTCATCCCGAAGCGGCATCCGGACCAACGGATACGGCTTTCCTCTTCGATGAGTTTGTAGAATTGCTTAAAAACAGGTAAATCAATGAAGAACGAACAGATACAAAAGGTGTTGCTCTTGGGGTCAGGAGCATTGAAGATCGGCGAAGCGGGTGAGTTTGATTATTCTGGTTCGCAGGCACTGAAAGCATTGAAGGAAGAAGGTATTCGTACGGTACTCATCAATCCAAACATTGCGACCGTGCAGACTTCGAAAGAAGTTGCCGATGAAATCTACTTCTTGCCAGTTACTCCTTATTTTGTAGAGAGAGTGATTGAGAAGGAACGTCCCGATGGAATACTCCTGGCTTTTGGTGGACAGACTGCATTGAACTGTGGC
>JAFVTL010000016.1 GCA_017503235.1 Bacteroidaceae bacterium
GTGCTGGCTGTGCTCTTTACACTCAGTAGCGCCAGGAGCATTGCTTCCAAGGATACATACTCATCGCCCAACCCTTTCGAGAGTTCCACCGATTTCTGTAGAACCTCGTTCGATGTGCGGCTCAAATACGGTTCACCTCCCGTTACTTTGGGGAGTGAGGCTATTTGTTTGTCGAGTACGTTTGCTATTTGTGGTCCGTTCATTCCCAACTTCTGAAACAGAAAGTTGGTTACGTTTTCACCTACTTTCAGTACTCCAGCCAACAAGTGCTCAGCCTCGATGGCCTGTTGTCCACGGTTTTGTACCAATTGAATGGCTTGTTGTACCGCTTCTTGCGATTTGATGGTAAAGTTGTTGAAATTCATGTCTTTTATTCTCCTTTCTTTTAATTTGTCCTCGTTCGAGAACACTTTAAGGCTGCAAATAGTTTGCCAATCCCATTTAAGTAAGATTTGCGGACAAAATGACAGCTGATTATTCTTTCTTTGTGACGAAATGTCTTGTTTGATTCTTTTCTTTGTCATCCTTCACTCCGTTCAGAATGACACATGGAATTATTTTCTTACCTTTGCACCTATAAACAAAAGAACTATGATAATCAACAATGAAATAAAGTTTGCCGAGAAGGTCGTTCTGATAGATGCTGCTTATATTAATAAGGTAACGGCCGATTTGAGCCACCATTTTGGTAGTATGATAGGCCGTGAATTGCCTAAGGCCGATTTACCCATCTTCCTGGAGTGTGTGGCCATGGATGCGGCCATCCAACCCGGCGATAATGTGTTGCAGGTACTGTTTGTGTACGATAAGGCACAGCCCCGTATGGATGCTTTCGTACCGGGAGATCTAAAGAAGGAACTGAACGATGTAGCTTTCAAGAGTCAGTTGGGCGAGTTCCAGTTGAATACTTTTGAACCTTCGGATATGGCCAACCGTGAAGACTTCTTCCTCGAATCCGTCAAGTTGGTGGCCGATGCCAAGGAAGTGAAGCATCTGGTCATCATCCCCTCCGAAACCGAGTATGCCGACAAGTTGCCCGAAATATTGGAAAAAGTCGATGGCAAGGATTCTATCCACATATTGGGTATGAATCCGTTGCCCGATTCGAAGGCCTTCCGATGGGAGATGCTGGGTTATGCCGTACTACAGGCGTTGGGTATTCGTGCCGACGAAATTTAAATGAATATGATTGGTTTTATGAAAGCTAACAACAAAACTGTTTATGTGGCTGTGCTGGCCATTATGACGGTGTGCTTGCTGCTGGGTTATGTACCGGGCATGAGCGCCTTTGCCTCGTGGGTAACCCCTCCGGTAGCCCTATTCCTTGGTCTTGTCTTTGCCTTGCTGTGTGGCCAGGCCTATCCTAAATTCAACAAGAAGGTGTCGAAGAAACTCCTCCAGTATTCCGTAGTGGGACTGGGTTTCGGCATGAACCTCCATGCCTCCTTGGCTTCGGGTAAAGAAGGGATGATGTTTACCATCATTTCTGTTGTCGGAACGATGGTAATCGGTATGTTTATCGGACGTAAGTTGCTGAAGATGAATCGGGATACCTCTTACCTCATCAGTTCCGGTACTGCCATTTGCGGAGGTAGTGCCATTGCAGCCGTTGGTCCCGTCATCAAGGCGAAGGACAGCGATATGTCGGTAGCCCTTGCTACTATCTTCATTCTGAATGCCATTGCCCTGTTTATCTTCCCCGTGTTCGGTCAGTGGTTGGGCTTGAGCCAACAGGAGTTCGGTACCTGGGCAGCCATTGCCATTCACGATACCAGTTCGGTGGTAGGAGCAGGAGCCGCTTATGGCGAAGAAGCCCTTCAGGTGGCCACCACCATCAAGCTTACCCGTGCGTTGTGGATTATTCCTTTGGCGCTTGCCACTTCGTTTATTTTCAAGGGCGATGGCAAGAAAGTCAGCATCCCTTGGTTTATTCTGTGGTTCATCGTTGCCATTCTGCTTAATACCTATGTGCTCGATGCTGTTCCCGAGGTGGGTAAAGCCATTGCCGGATTGGCTCGCAAGGGACTCATCATTACCATGTTCTTTATCGGTGCCTCCTTGTCGACCGATGTGCTGAAGTCGGTAGGGGTGAAGCCTTTGGTGCAGGGTGTGCTGCTTTGGCTCGTTATCAGTGTGGGGTCGCTGCTGTATATTCTCTATTTCTAAGTCAGAACTTGAAAGTCAATTCAATATTACTACAAATGTTGTCCATTCATCGTTTCTGGGTAGTAATGAAATACTTCCACCCTGCAATCGCATCATTTGTTTGCTTATGCTGAGGCCGATGCCGCTTCCTTCTTCTTTAGTCGTGAAGAAGGGAATAAACATTTGTTCGGCTATTTCAGGGAGTATCTTTGGCCCATTGTTCGACACTTCAATATACACCATATCCTGTTCATCGCAATAGGCACGTAGGCGGATTTCCCCTTTCGGATTATCATCGATGGCTTGTATGGCATTCTTAAGCAGATTGGTCATGACTTGGGTCATCATGCTCTCGTCGGCATAAGCCATCAAGTCACTTTGTACTTCTTCCAAAATGATGCTGATAGGGGTAGACGGATGTTGATGATATGCCAATTGCACCATCCGTTCGAGGAAAGGACGCACGTCGAAGAGGGTGGGTTCTGGCGAAGGCAGACGGGTGAGCTTTCGATAGGACATCACGAAGTTTGCCAATCCTTTTCCCGTAGAATGGATGGTTTCCAATCCCTGACGGAGTTCTTCATCCTTTTGAGCGTCGGTCAAGGTGAGGAGTGTTTCGCTGAGTGAAGTAATTGGTGTGAGTGAATTCATCATTTCGTGGGTGAGCACTCGGGTGAGGCGAATCCAGGAGTCGATTTCACGTTCGTCGAGTTCATGATTGATGTCGTTCAAGGCGATGATACGGAGAGCCTTGTTCTGAATGGTAATATCTGATACCTTCATGGATAGATTGACCATGCCCCGTTCGGTGGTGTATTCCACTTGTTGCTTTTGGCCCGGCAAGGCTTCTTGAAAGGCCTTCTTCAAGGTCTCAGATACTCGGGAAAGTTGCTTGACATGCGTCAGAATATCCAAACCAAAGAGTTTCAAAGCCTTCTGGTTCTTCTGAAAGACATTTCCCTTGTCATCCAATACCACAATCCCAGTTTCCACAGAATCCATAATCAATTCGTAGTATTTTTCTCGTTGGGCAGTTTCTTTCTTGATGTTTTGAAGGAGACGGGCAATGCGGTTGAGTATCACGTTCACCTTCGATGCATCCTTGTCCACCACTTGTTCGTAGAAGTGTATGGCAGGGTCGTCGTTCTCGATGGCATCGAGCAGGAAAGCCACCTTGCGGGTATGGTAGGTATAGAGGCGATAGAAGTTCCACACCGTCCAAATGAGGGTAGGCACGGCCACGGAGAGCCATAACCAGTTGCGCTCGATGACGAACCATGCACAGAGGCTTGCCATCAGCAGGACAATGGCGAGGCGTGCCCAAAAGGTATTGAGGTATTTTTTCATATTTCTTAGTCTTGAACATTCTTGTCATTCAGAGCGTAGCGAAGAATCTCGGGAGCATCCACGTGTATGTTATCGAGATTCTTCACTACACTTCGTTCCGTTCTGAATGACAATATGTGGGGGATTTATATTCACAATCCATACTTCTTCATCTTGTTATAAAGCGTCTGACGGGTAATGCCCAGTTGAGCTGCCACCGCCGAGAGGTTCCCATCGTGCTTGTCGATGGTCTTGCGAATCATCATCAGTTCCATGTCTTCCAAGGTTTCAGCTTCCGACTCCTGAGTAGGCGAAAGGCTCTTCTTCGGGAAGTGGAAGTGTGCATCGGTCAGCACACCACCGTCGCTGATGATGACCGCTTTCTCGATGGCGTGTTCCAATTCGCGGATATTGCCATACCATGGATGTTCCTTCAACTTCCGCTTGGCATCTTCGGAGAGTGTCATCGCTCCTTTGTCGTATTGCTTGGTGAAGCGTTCGATGAAAAGTTCCGCCAAGGGAATGATGTCTTCCTTGCGTTCGCGCAGGGGCGGTATCTCCAGGTGAATGGTGTTGATGCGATAGAGCAAGTCTTCACGGAATCTGTTTTGAGCGACTCGCTCATCGAGGTTGGCATTCGTGGCACATATCAGTCTGACATTCACGGGAATAGGCTCGTTGCTTCCTACTCGCACCACACTACGGCTTTGAAGTACGGTCAGTAGCTTGGATTGCAAGTGATAAGGCAGATTGCCGATTTCGTCGAGAAAGATGGTGCTTTCATGAGCTGCTTCGAACTTGCCGGAACGGTCGGCATGGGCATCGGTGAAGGCTCCTTTCTTGTGACCGAACAGCTCGCTTTCGAAGAGGGTCTCCGTCACGGCACCCATGTCCACCGTCACCATGTCGCGACGGAAGCGGTTGGAGAGGGCATGAATCTCCCTTGCCAACATTTCCTTGCCTGTACCGTTCTCGCCGGTGATGAGCACATTGGCATCCGTAACCGCAACCTTTTCCACCATCGAACGGAGTTCGCACATCGGCACACTGGCTCCCCAATACATCGCCGAGGGAGTCCGTTCTTCCTTCTTCTTCCGTCCCTTCGAGGTCTGTTCACAAGCCTTTTTCAGTGTCTCTATGAGTTTGGCATTGTCCCAAGGCTTTACCACAAAGTCAGTCGCTCCTTCCTTGATGCCCCGCACTGCCAGGTCGATGTCGCCATAAGCGGTGAATAGCACCACGGGTAGGGCAGGGTGCATCCGCTTGATTTCGTGTAGCCAGTAGAGGCCTTCGTTGCCCGAGTTGAGCGCATCGGTGAAGTTCATATCGAGCAGCACCACATCAGGATTTTCCATGCGGAGAACGGAAGGCAGGGTGATGGGTGATGGCAAGGCAATGATATGCTCGAAAGTGCCTTTCAGAAGCAACTTCAAGGCCGAGAGTACACCCCGGTTGTCGTCGATAATGAGTATGGTTCTTGGTTTTGCCATAGTTCTTACAGTTTTTAATACTCCTGTCACCTGTCATCCAGAGCGAAGCGAAGGATCTCGGTAACATCCACTTGATGCATCCGGGATTTTTCGGGCGAGCCCTCAACAACTCGTCTTCTCCCTTCGGTCGTCTGAATGACAAAAAGAGAGCGAAGATTCTATCGACAAAAATAAGTAGAAACCTCTACTTCTCCTACAGGTTGTCTAATTTTCATACAGATATATTGTCGACAGGTGGCGGATGGGGAAATGGATTTGTTTATAAAAATTACCGTCATCGTAATGTAGCCTCCGGCAGGGGCGTGAACAGCCGCTACCAAAAGAGTACTTTCTTGGTGACCAGGAGAATAATATGCTGATGACCAAGAGAAGCCTCTCCTGCTCGGTGGAAAAGCCGCTCTTGGTCGGAGGAAAGTAATATGCTCCGAGCAAGATATTAATGCGTTGGTCGGAGCATGTTTTGATATACCAGGAGAGTATTCTCCTGCTCTTTTGGTGGATTTCATGAAACTTGACACGTATTGTTCGAATATTTCTTTGTTGTGAGTGCAGCAAGAAATACAACCACTTTAAACGAATCGTGTCTAATTCCTTGACACCTGTGTCCAATAATCATACACATGCTGCATATCGGAGAATTTGCAAAACGCTTGTAGTCAAGCAGATAAAAGTTTGGCATGGTTTTTGTTATATCATTTTTAGAAACGAATAAACAACAGCTATATGAAACAACTTTATTATGTCGTTCAGACACTACTGCATGGCCGAAATGCCAACGTGATTAAAATCGTCTCTCTCGGCTTGGGGCTGATGATGAGCATACTGCTATTTTCAAGAGTAGCCTACGAGCAGAGCTATGATACTTGCTTCAAGGAGCATGAGAATCTTTATCAGTTATGGATGAGATACACCGTTGATGAAGAAAAGTACGACTGGCAGGAGCAATGCGTAGGGAAAATGGTCGGAGGAATGTTTGAAGCCTTCCCCGATATGATAGAAAGTGCAACCAGCACCGGTTTTTGGATGGTAAACAGACCGCTATACAATGGAAATACATGTTTTAAAGAAAAAAAGATTAGTGCCGATTCACTTTTCTTTCAAACAATGGGCATTGAGGTGACGAGCGGAAATCCAGTACAAGACCTCCAACAAGCAGATGTCATCTATCTCAGTGAACGATTTGCAAAACGAGTATTCGGTAATGAAAATCCGATAGGGAAAATCCTTAGTTATAATAAAGAAATCGACCTGATTGTAAAAGGAACGTATGCCACGATTCCTGACAACTGTACCATAAATCCCGAAGCCGTGGTCTCCATGCCTACCGTTTGGAAACGAAACATTGGAAATTATTCATGGGACGGAGGAGACAGTTGGCTAAGCTACATCCGTATCAACCCCAATGTTGATATAGAAACATTGAACAAACGCTTCAATGCCATGATACAACAACAGATACCTGAAAACGAAAAATACAAATTGGAAGCTGAAGCACGCCCTATCCGAGACACCTATCGGGGATATGACGAAGTAAAGCGGATGACTGTCATCATGAGTATACTTGGTGCATGTATCCTCTTTATTACCGCATTGAATTATACGTTGCTTTCCATTTCCTCGCTCAGCCGACGTGCAAAGGCCGTGGGAGTACACAAATGTAGTGGGGCAGAAAACGGAACCATCTTCGGCATGTTCCTTTGGGAAACGGGTATCATCATCGCAATATCCTTGTTCCTGATGGGTTTCCTTGTCCTTAATCTCCAAGACTTTGTAGAAGATACGGCTTCTACAAAGCTTGCATCGCTTTTTGCCTTCGACCGCATTTGGGTACCTTTGTGCGTAACAGCTGTTCTTTTTTTGGTAGGAGGTATATTGCCGGGGCATATTTTCTCACGTATCCCTGTCACCCAAGTATTTAAGCGATATACTGAAGGAAAGAAGGGTTGGAAACGATCGCTCTTGTTCATTCAGTTTGCAGGAGTAGCCTTTGTTGGAGGACTGATGATTATCATCCTTATGCAATATCATTATGTATTGAACAAGGATACAGGCTATAACCCTGAGCGGATTGCGATTGGTTCTAATGATGCTAAAGATTATAAAGGAACCATGGTCGCCAAACATTTCTATGAAAGTTTACCGTATGTAGAAGCCGTTACTTCTTCGGTTTACAATCCAACGAGTGGTTATAGTGGTCAATTCGTACAAGACGAAACTGGAAAAACTTTATTCAATACCCGATATGATTATGTACAGGAAAATTACACTACCTTCATGGGTATTGGAGTAAAACAAGGCCGTACACCACGCGAGAACGGAGAACTGGCCGTTAATGAAACATGGTTGAAAATGCGTGGTTGGAGTGCAGATAAAGCCATCGGGCAAACCAGCCTAACGGAACAAGGAAGATTGAAGATTGTAGGTGTTATTAAGGATTTCCATCTCGGGAGTTTCTTTCAACAAACGCTTCCGTTTGTCATGCTCTATCATCCCTCATTCGGAAATAACGTCTATGTCAAACTGAAAGAACCATTCGCAGAGAACCTTCAGAAGTTGAACAAAGAAGCATCCGAAGCCTTCCACAAGAATATCGAATTTGAGAGCATGAAAACCATGATGGCAGACAATTACAACTCCGTCCGTGTCTTCCGAAACGCCACAATAGCGGCTACCTTCGTCATCCTCTTCATCACTTTGATGGGCTTGATAGGCTACACCAACGACGAAACCCAACGTCGCTCGAAGGAAATCGCCATCCGCAAGGTGAACGGGGCAGAAGCATCCGGCATCCTCGAACTCTTGGCGAAGGATGTGCTCGTGACGGCACTTCCGGCGGTATTGCTCGGCACCTTGGCCTCGTGGTATGTAGGTGAACTATGGATGAGCCAATTCGCCACGACTATGGGTAGCACCATACCTTATTATATCATGACCGCCCTCGTGACCTTGTTGATGATTGTGGGTGTGGTCTTGGTGAAGACCTGGAAGATTGCGAATGAAAATCCGGTGATTAGTATTAAGAGTGAGTAATTTTAACTCACCACAGATTACACAGATTTCCACAGATAAATAATAAAAATAATCCGTGTTAATCTGTGTAATCCGTGGTGAAATAAAACGATAACAACAAAAAAAACATAAGATTATGATTAAGATTGAAAACCTCAGTAAAGTATTCCGTACGGAAGAAGTAGAAACCGTAGCATTGAACGGTGTGAACCTCGAAGTAAGCGAAGGCGAATTTGTAGCCATTATGGGTCCTTCGGGATGTGGGAAATCGACCTTGCTCAATACCCTTGGCCTGCTGGACAACCCGACGGAAGGAAGTTACCAGCTCCTCGGTACCGAAGTGGCCAATCTTCAAGAAAAGGAACGTACCCGTTTGCGCAAGGGGGTGATAGGCTTCGTCTTCCAAAGCTTCAACCTCATCGACGAGCTGAACGTGTTCGAGAATGTGGAACTCCCGTTGACTTACCTCGGCATCAAGAAGGCCGAACGCAAGCAGATGGTGAACGACATGCTGAAACGCATGAACATCAGCCACCGCGCCAAGCACTTCCCGCAACAGCTCTCGGGGGGTCAGCAACAACGTGTGGCCATTGCCCGTGCCGTGATTACCAACCCCAAGCTCATCCTTGCCGATGAACCTACGGGTAACCTCGACTCCAAGAACGGCCTGGAAGTGATGAACCTCCTCACCGAGCTGAACAAGGAAGGCACTACGGTAGTCATGGTGACTCACTCCAAGCACGATGCTTCGTTTGCTCATCGCATCGTCCATCTGTTCGATGGTAGTGTGGTGGCGAATATTGTGGAATAAAGAATGATGTATCATGAAAACGATCTATTACGCTATACAGAACATTATCCGTGGAAAGGACTCCACCCTTATCAAGGTGGTTTCCCTTTCCTTGGGACTCTTTTTGTCAATCATTCTACTTGCCCGAGTGGCATTGGAATTGAGTTTTGATACTTTTTATCAAGATTATGAGCAGTTGCATGTGGTACAAACCGCATGGGAAAACAAAGACGGAAAAGGCAAGCCAAGTCCCTATAACATCTATCCAAGCGGAGAGACACTGATGAAACATTTTCCGGAACATGTTGAATCTTCCACGGTGATATATACTTTCATCGGACAGACTTTGAAACATGGAAATGAAAATTATTCATCAAAAATAGTTGCAGCCGATTCTCTTTTCTTCCAGACAATGGGCATCCCATTGATAAAGGGAAATGTCCTGGACTTGAATATACCCGATGCCATATTCCTGTCAAATACCCAAGCACGCAAAATCTTTGGCGATCAAGACCCTATGGGAAAAGTCTTGATATGGGGAGGCAGTTATGAAAAGGTAGTGAAAGGTATCTTTGCAGATGTGCCTGAAAATGTGACCATTCAAACCCAAGCTGTGCTTTCAATGAACAGTGTCACCAACAGGAAAGGGTGGAATAGTGGAGGAAATTACCTCACGATGCTACGCATGAAAGAAGGAGCCGACATCGACTTCATCAATCAACGTACATCTGCCGTATTTGCCAACTATCTGCCTATCAATGACCATTACGGACAATACGGGATTAAAGGTATCGATATATCTGTCACACCTTTGAAAGGGTATCATTTGCTACAAAGCAAGGTAATGACCATGATTTATATCATGTCCTTATTGGCCATCGTATTGCTCCTTGCCTCTGCATTCAATTATGCGCTGATTTCCATTTCTTCCTTGGCAAATCGAGCCAAATCCATTGCCATACATAAATGTAGTGGTGCAGAAGACATACACATTTTCAGCATGTTCTTCTGGGAAACACTTGTTGTCGTGATGGTAGCTGTTCTGATAGCCATTTTCCTTATTTTCAACTTTCAGACAAAGATAGAGGAACTGACCGATGCTACTCTCCAAAACATGTTCAGTTGGCAGAACTTATGGGCACCATTGATGGCTATTGTCGTATTATTCATCATCGGATGTATTTTGCCCGGACGATTGCTTTCGTCTATCCCTGTAACTCAAGTCTTCCGCCGATACAAGAAAAACAGAAAGGGTTGGAAATATCCGCTATTGTTCATACAATTTACGGGGAGTGCTTTCTTGCTTTGCTTCGTGGCCCTCATCTTCTCCCAATATCATTATACCCTAAACAAGAATTTGGGTTGGGATGCTGAACGGTTGGTTTATTGCTACCATTCTTTCGAGAATCCGCTGAACGGGCTTAGCAATCTCCGCAACTTGCCGTATGTAGAAGGAGCCGAGAATGCGAATACGGTTATATTGGAAGCTTATGCCCCTTTCTCTGTAAAAGATGAGAATGGTACTGTCTTGTTTTTCCCTCGAAGCAATTTCGCCAATACAGACTTCTGCAAAATGTTGAACATTAAACTGATAGCAGGGAAATACCATACTCAGCCCAATGAACTGGTCGTCAATCAAGCGTTCGTAAAGAAGATGGGGTGGACAAGCAATGGGATAGGAGAAGTAGTACCCGAAATGGGAACTGTAACGGGCATCATCGAATACTCGTTCCCTGACCGTGCAGAAATGGAACCTTATTGCATCCGTTGGTGGAATAATGAAGCAGAAACGGCTTGTCTTCACGTGAAATTGAAAGAACCTTTTGCCGATAATCTCCAACGGTTGAATGAAGATATGAAAAAACTTTATCCGCAAGAGGAGATTGTCTTTAAACCCGTCGATGATGCTATGAGCAACATCTTCCGTTCTGCCCGTATCTTCAGGGATTCCGTACTTATAGCTTGTTTCGTTACCCTCTTCATCACCTTATTAGGAGTGATAGGCTACACCAACGACGAAGTACGCCGAAGAAGCAAGGAAATCGCCATTCGTAAAGTGAATGGGGCTGAGGTAGGTCATATCTTGCAGATGCTTTGTCGGGATGTAGCTATCATCGCCTTGCCTGCCGTAGTGATTGGTGTCTTGCTCGCGTGGCAGATAGGAAATGTATGGGTATCCTCCAACTTCAAGGACATACTTTCCATCAGCCCTCTTATATATATAGGTGTAGCTATCGTGGCATTGGCCTTCATCCTTGGTACAGTCATCGTGAAGTCATGGCGTGTGGCGAATGAGAATCCGGTAGTGAGCATCAAGAGTGAATGATTATTTTACTCACCACAGAGCACACCGAGTTCCATTGAGTAAACATTAAATCTCTGTGGAACTCGGCGTTACTCTGTGGTGAAACAAATAACAATAACGGGCACCAATATTTATCTAAAGTGTCGTTTTTTGCTTTGTAAAGTGATGCTTGGCGGAAGATAAAGCGATGTTTTAAAAATAATCCCGTAATCATTCCTTTTTTTTTGAAATATTTCTTTACATTTGTATACCTGTACTGAATCTAATTTGAAGTTTTTTTAAAAAAAGTTCATTTAAGGATGCAGTCTTTTGGCTTTTCTGCATTTATATAGCAGTAACCCATTAATTAGTATCATCATGAAGAAATTCTTGTTTTTAGTAGGATTGCTTGGAATGCTTGGCTCTTGTCAGAACGAAGAGGAGAATCCTTATGAACCTAAAGAGAGAAAAGACATTGTCATGTCTCGTTCGGAAGAGCAGATGACTGAAGAGTGTACGGAGTTTGCTTTCCGTTTTTTCAAACAAATCAATCAAACTGAAGTAAAAGAACCCAATTGGATGGTGTCTCCACTTAGTGCATCGCTTGCATTGGGGATGATTACCAATGGAGCTGGCGGGAATACCTTGGATGAAATGAAGAATACGTTGGGATTCAGTAGTTCGTCATTGGATGAAATGAATGCCTATTATCAGAAACTGACCCGTGAATTGCTCAATCTGGACAATAGTACGAGGGTTGGAATAGCCAATTCCATTTGGATTAGCGATGAATTCGATGTGTACAATTCTTTTGTAGATGTAAATAAGTCGATGTATAATGCCAAGGTTTCCAATTTGGACTTTTCATCTGCTAAAGCTCCCGGTGTCATAAACCGCTGGTGCTCTGACCAAACAAACGGCTGTATCGAAAAAGTTGTCAGTGAGATACCGAATGACGCCCGCCTGTATTTGCTCAATGCACTTTATTTCAAGGGAATTTGGAAAGAGAAGTTTAAGGAGAGTAATACGAAATTAGAGTATTTTTATAATGCGGATGGATCGAAATCTTACGTCAACATGATGCATCAGTCTGAAAAGTTCATGTATTCTTACGATGATATATTCTGTATGGCTGAATTCCCTTACGGCAATGAGGCTTTCAGTATGGTGATTGTGTTGCCGGACGAAGGAAAGAATTTGGACGATGTCCTGGATAAATTGACCTATGACTATTGGAAGGAGTTGAATCAGAATGCGTGTGAACAGGAATTAGGTGTTGCTCTTCCACGCTTTGAAATAAAGTATAAGAAGAATTTGAATGACGACATGAAAGCGATGGGAATGAAGGATGCCTTTGATGATAGTAAGGCTGACTTTTCTGCTATTTCTTCTTCTCCTCTTTATTTGAGTTTGTTGAATCAATCCACTTATATAAAAGTAGATGAGGAAGGAACAAAAGCGGCTGCGGTTACTTTAGGTGGTTTATGGGTGGGATCTCCAGGACCGTCTTCTTCCATTCTTCCTTTTTGGGTTGATCGTCCCTTTGCTTATCTGATAAAGGAAAAGAGTACGGGTACCATCCTGTTTATGGGGAAAGTGACGAAACTATAAATTAGGTTAACTGATTCAATAAGCTGTCAAAGGAGGAGTATGTTTGTACTTCTCCTTTTTGTGCCAGTATCAGTTCTTGGGCGGATACGGCTTTCAAATGCAGGTCATAATCCTCAGTCGGTGATAAGCATTGGTATCCATGCCTGTTCAAGGCGTTGATGGTCCAATGAAGGAGGGTTTTGTTTTCACACTCTACAGTTATTTTCTTCTCTCCGCCTACGGTAGGGTAGTACACTCCGTGGTCATAGTCAAAACGGATATCCTTGTGGGTGAACAATTCATCCATGTGGTGGTTGAGTATGATGTCTTCCGTCACGCCACATTGCAACCCTTTCCCTTTGGTCAGTAACCAGAGCTTGTCGGCAAGTACGAGGGCTTGTTCGATGTCGTGTGTGGAGAGCAGGATGGCCTTGTTCTGCTCTACGGCCAGCCGATGAAGCAGATGCATGATTTCGATGCGGCTCACCACATCGAGGAAAGCGGTTGGCTCGTCGAGTAAGATGAGTGGACATTCCTGTACTAATGATTTGGCTATCATTACCTTCTGACGTTCTCCATCTGAAAGTTCGGCGGTATAGCTCTTGGCTTTATGGGCGATGCCTACGTTTTCCATGGCTTCTTCTACGATTCGCTTGTCCTCCTTGGTGAGGCGACCGAAGAAACCGGTATGTGGTTGGCGTCCCAATGCCACCAGTTCGTACACGCTCAATCCTCCGGCAAAAGTCTTGTCGGTCAGTACCACGCCGATGGTGCGCGAACGTTCCTTTTCGCTATAGTCCGACAGGCTTTTCCCCATCATCAGCAAGTCGCCTTCCAAAGCCGGTTGCGAGGCAGAGAGGGTACGGAGAAGAGTTGATTTTCCTGCACCATTGGCTCCTAACAGACAGGTCAGCTCGCCGGCATGCAATTCGAAGGAGAGGTGTTCATGCACTCGTTTTTCTTTCTTCCCGGTGCGATAGCCGATGCAGAGGTCTTGGGCGGATATGACAGTTCTCTTTTCCATCAGTTGAAGTATTGGATACGGCGTTGGTTGATGATGACATAGATAATGACAGGCGCTCCCAATACTGGAGTGACGGCATTGAGCGGGATGATGCCCGATTCGCCTGGCAGGATGCAGATGAGGTTGCAAAGCAGCGCTATTGCACTTCCCGTAAGCAAGGTGACGGGAAGCAATGAATTGTGGTTGGAAGTACCCAGAAGCAAGCGTGCTATGTGAGGCACCGCCAAGCCGATGAACGATACAGGCCCACAGAAAGCGGTGGTGACTGCGGTGAGGATACCGGTGGCGATGAGCAACAGATTGCGTGTCCGCTTGATGTTTACGCCCAAGTTCTCTGCATACCTCGTGCCCAGCAACAAGGCGTTGAGCGGCTTGATCAATAGAATGGCCAGTGTCAATCCTGATAGCGTAAAGATGGCGAAGTAAGGCATCTGTTCGAGCGATACGCCGCTGAAGTTCCCCATTCCCCAAATCATGTACGAATGTACCCCTTCCGCCGTGGCGAAGAAGTTCAGCAGCGAGATGGCGGAGGATGTGATGTATCCTATCATTATCCCGGTGATGAGCAGCATGATGTTGCTTTTGATGAGGGTAGAGAAGAACAGAATCAATCCCATGACCACCATGGAACCGATAAAGGCACCCAGCACGATGGAGAAGAATCCGGAGAGGGTAATGCCTGCCGTGGCGATGGTTCCTCCTCCTAACAGCATCACCAGTGCTACACCGAGGCTGGCTCCTGAATTGATGCCGAGAATGGAAGGACCGGCCAACGGATTGTTGAAGGCGGTTTGCAGCATGAGCCCCGAACCTGCCAAGGCGGCTCCACATAACAAAGCCGTGATGGCTTGTGGCACACGTGCTTCCCATACAATGAAGCTCCAACTGGCCTTTTCCACCTCTTCGCCCCAAAGACTACGGATTACCGCCTCGGCCGGTATGTCTACCGAACCGAAGAAGAGATTGCATCCCACTAGAAGTAGGATGATGATGCCTAGGATGAGGCTGTATGTGGTCCCTTTGTTATTCATGCTCTTTTCTCTTTTTCACCACAGATTACACAGATTTTCACGGATTGAAATTTTATTATTAATAATCTGTGCGAATCTGTGTAATCCGTGGTGACTCTTTTATTCCGCTAATTTACTAAAATATTTCAATTCATACTCCGGCAGGAGGGAAGGATGGAAGATTTTTATCAAATCCATCAACACTTTGTCGGGGTGGAAAGGGAAATCCTCGTAATAGGCCGCGTAGTTCGTATTGCATCCATATACTTGACCATCTTTGAATGCCTTGAACTGGGCGTATGGCGAATAATCCTTCCGGATACCGCTTAATGTCTTGTCGGTAGGCTGGTTGTACTTCATCAGCCATACATCGGCATCCTGTGCCTTGTCGAACACCGTTTCAAAGCTCAGGGGGACGGCACCGCTATTGGGGTAATGGTCGAACAGATAATCGCCTCCGGCATCATTGTAGAGCTTTCCCGTCGTGCTGTTTCCTCCCGGTACATACCATGCTGAGCCGCTCTTCAGCTCACACATCACTTTCGGTTGGGTGGGCTGGGAGACGGCAAGGGCTTTCAGCTCGTTGTAATTCTTTTCGGCGATGGCGAAAATACTGTCTGCCTTGGCGCTCTGATGGAATAGTAAACCATAAAAACGTATCCATTCAGCACTGCCTAAAGCAGAGGTCTCCATATAGTCGGCACATTCGATGATGGGAATCTTCAACTTCTCCACTTGCCCATGTCCTCCGCTGTTCTCATAAGGGGACAATAACAAGGCATCGGGATGCAAGTCGATGATTTTCTCCATGTCGGGATTGGTTCCTTCGCCGGCATTGACAATGCTTCCGTTCCGACAACCTTCGATGATTTCGGGCACTTTGATGTATTGCAGCTCACAGATACCGCCAATGCTTTCTACGGCTCCCAATTCCTGGATGAGGTTGCAATGAACAGCGGTGTATACCAATACATTGCTTAACGGGGTGCGTACCAGTGTCCCTTCGGGCAGACGATTGGGCAACGGCTTGTCCTTCTCTACGAGAATGTAGGTGTGGAGTAATGCGGTGGTGTCCCACGGATTGCGGAGTCGGGCTTCGGTGTAACCTTCTCCTTTCACCAAGGTGAGGTTCTCGGCGTATTTCAAAGGAATGGTATCACTTTGTAAGGATGCCGAAGAAGTCTTGCTCCCACCGCCACAGGCGGCGAGGAGCAAGACGATTGTTACTATATGGGCAGATAGTAGGATTTTCTTCATTTTCTATTTTCAATGAAAGTTGCGGGTTGCGGGTTGCGTTTTCCGTCAATCCACAAACACGATTGATTTGGGATTGATGCCACCCGAGTCGAACGAGCGGATGAGTTTGCCGCTTGCATCAAACTTATAGATGGTGCCGTTGGTCACATAGTCACTGGTTCCTACGTAAATGAAATCTTGTTCACCGCCTACTTCCAACAAATAGATGACGGTTGAACTGAATGAACTCGGTGCATCCTGTAGGAATGAAGCTTCGCTGACATTTCCGTTCTTCGGGTTGTAGGTAAAGAACGAATTGACGGAATTCCAGTTCTCATCGTAAGTGGAGCGGATACCATAAATCAATCCATTGTGTCCTTCGGTAATCTTATCCACATCATTGAGAATGCTTTCGGAAGTGCCGGCTTTCGTATCAACGACTTGAAGAGCTGCTGGTATGGTGGTGTAATTGCCTTCTGAAATGACATAAATCCGGTCATTGATTTCGTATATTTTTACCGGATTCTCTACAACCGGAATGCTACCGGACTTAGTCATGGTCTTGGCGTCGATGACAAGCACTTCCTGGTTGTAGATATAGTTGTTCGAACCTTCAAGCCTCCATGCATTGGCTACATAGAGCTTGCCGTCTTTCTCAACGATACCTTCCAGATTGTCACCACCCTTGAAGGTTGCAACCAATTCCAGTGTTTGTGCATCCAACTTGCTCACTTGTCCTCCGTGTTGGGTGATATAGATGTAATTGTCTTCCACATCTATGCAACGCGGTTCGCCTTCACCTTGCGGGAAAGCATACCGGGCTTGTTCTTCACAATTCAAGTTCAGGCGGACAACGTATTTGGAGCCACCTACAATGACGTAGATGTTGTCGTCTTCTTCGATGATGGAGTTGGCAAGGTCACCCAATGGCTTTCCGTTTACCTGCTTATAATAGTCACTCTCTGTCGATGTGTTGTAGGAAGGAAAGAAGCGGGAGATGTTGGCATTATTCCCTCCCCATGTTCCTTCATTCAGGATGTAAGCCGGATAATCTGCAGGGTCGATAATCGGTTCCGGTTCGTCATCATCATCGCTACAAGCGGTGAAGCTCATGCCAATCATCAGCGAGCAGAGTGTTGTTAATAAAATACTTCTTGTTTTCATTTCTTTATGGTTTTAAAAATTAAATGTTCCTGTCAGTCTCCACGAGCGTCCCGGCATGGGATAATACTTGATGACATCGTATTGTGCATCCGTCAGGTTGATGACTTCGGCTTGCAGACGCAATCCGCATTTCTTCCATTTGAACTCCCTCCAGAGGGTGGCCGTATGCTCGTTGTATCCTTCTATCTCATTGGCTTTGATGTTTTGTGCCATGTAATAGCGTTTGCCCACCATGCTCATCGTATACCCGATGTTCACCCAGGGCGTTTCGAACGTGGCCGAAACATTGCCGTTATGTTCGGGGGTATAGGGAAGCTGGTGCTTGTAGTTCTTGGCTTCTTTGTTGGTTACATCGAGTGCCTTCTGCCAGGAGTAATTGCCTGACAGGTTCAGATTGACTTTCCGACCGAAAGGAATGGCGGTGGCCAGTGTCACATCAATCCCGGTGATGTGTACCTTTCCATAGTTCTGCATCTTCCATACATAAGTGCTGGGGAAAGCGATAATCTTGTCCTTCACCTCGTTGTAGTATCCGTCCACGGTGATTGATACGAAATCGGTGAAGCTGAAAGGTGTACCGCTCCATGTCAAGCCGATGGTATATTCCGTAGCTTTTTCAGGTCTCAGGTTCGTGTTCCCCACGCGGAGGTAATAGAGGTCGCTGAAGGTCGGCACACGGAAGGTGTTCTTGTACAAGGCACGTACGAAGAACTGTTCCTCTTTCCAGGGCTGCCAAGAGGCCGACAGAGTGGGCGATAGGCGCTTGCGGTCGTCGGGGGTGTTTCCTGCCTTGACTTCTTCTGTGATATATGTCGCTACCAACGTACCGGACACTTTCAAACGTTTGCCTTGATAGCGGGCGTTCAGGGCGGTCAAGGAAGTGTATCGGGTGGGCTCCGGCGAATGGAGGCCGTTCGTATGCAAGTGGTTGATGGCACCATCCTGCGAAACGGATACACTCAAACTTGGTAGTGGCTTGTACAATACGGATGCGGAAAGGTAATACTCATATTGACGGTTGGTGTCCGTTTGTTTGCCGCCTGTATACTCTACACCTGTATCTTCGTATTTGTTCCATGAATAGTTGTATTTGCCTTGTGCCTGAAATGTCCACTTCGGATTGAACGCCTTCTTGTATCGGGCTTGTGCAAAGAAGTTCTCATCCCAAAGGCGTTCATCCGATTCAGGATTGTATAGGATGACCGCACCGGGCAATCCGCGCTTGGAATGGTAGTAATAAGCTTTGGCGCTCAGTTCGCTTTCATCCTTGAATGTATGAAAGAGATTCATTTCGCCTTGATAGGATTCGATGTCCGAATTGATGCGCTTTTCATTGCTGATGTAGTTTCCTTCCTTGATGGTAAACGGATAGTCACCTTCGGCATGCAGGTAGTTGGCATCTATCGTCAAGTAAGTTCGTTCGCCCAGTTTCTGCCAGTGCCGGAGGGCAGGAGTGAGGTAGCCGAAAGAACCGCCACGCATCTGTAGCTGGGTAAAGGTATTTCTTCCATCTTCCAAACGGGGCTTTTCGGTTTCGATGTTCAGAACACCGGCCGAAGCGAATAGTCGTGCCGATTGAAGCAGATTGTCATCATGTCCGATGGCAAGCGAAAGGTTCGATACGTTGTCCAACGAGAATCGTCCGATGTCTATCTGTCCTGCCTGCGTGTTGCTGATGGCCACACCGTCATAGCTGACTGCTGTATGGGCTGCACCGAGATTGCGCACGGAGACGGTCTTCAAGCCACCGATGCCGCCATAGTCGCGCACGTTGGTGCCGGCGAATCGCTTCACCGCATCGCCCATGTTCTGAAGGCCGAGGTTTTTCAAGTCCTCCTTACTCAAGACTTGTACGGAGGTGGCAGAGGTGATTTTGGCGGGCATACGTCGGGCGGTCACGGTGACGGCATCCAGTTGGTGCACTTTACCGCTGATGGAGTCCTTTTTCTCCTGAGCCGTTGCCATGGACCATGATAGGATGACCATAACAATCCGACATACCCATACACGAAAGGCTGGGTTCAGTTTCTTCATAAACAAAATTAAATTATTCACAAAATTGCGCGCTCTTCCTGCTCTTTCCTCGAAAGCACGAAGCGTGACTTTTGTCTTGCAGGTCTTCTGACTTACCTCTGTTTACTTTGCCTTCCCACCTTTATATATAGGCAGTGGCTAAGAGAATTAAGTAAACTCAATCTGTAACGATGAGGCTTACAGCAGCGGGACTGTTCAGGACTTTCACCTGATTCCCTTTTCATCCGTTCCCTCGCTTAGTGGAGGTTGCGGAAACAAAACATTGCAAATGTAGGGAAAGATTTTTGATTGGCAAGAGTTTTGAAAAGAAAATATGGGAATATATGCCTGTTGATACAAAATTGTCATCCAAACGAAACTGATTTTTTTATTTTTATCAAATATGTAATTGAGTTTCCTTTTTTTATTGTTAGCTATTATTTTCTTATGGAGATGAATTCAAAAAGGATGTGGATGTTATCAAAAGGGTTTTTAAATTATTGAAGCGCAATAGAAAGAAAAATATAGTAAAACGAGATCAAATTTTACTTCATTGATTCTAACTAATAATTAATATTTCTTTTTAAGATTAGTTGTTTGTAAATTTTGAATATAATGTTACTTTTGTAAAATATCAAATAATTTGATACAAGTAGATCACGACTTTATTAACTATAATCCCTTTAGAATGCAGATAAAAGAATTAATAGGAAACAAACAATTGTTGGATGAAGAGAAAACTCTTTTTCTTTGTTCAAAGCATACTCCTTTTTCTTTGTATGATAGGATTTTTAATTGGGTGGAAACCTTAAATATTAATGACTGCATCATGTGCTTTAATTCTTCTGAATTGGAAGAAGAGTTATTTAAGGCCTTATTGGTAAATAATATTCCAACGATACTATTTGTAATGAATAAGTTTGTAGGAAGTGATGACCTTCAGATAAAACTAGCCATGAGGGAAAATAGATTGTTGGTTGTTGTACTGAAAAGAGATGAACCTAAAGGTAAGGGACTGACACCAAGACTGCGCAATGAATATGTAATTCAGAAAGCTAAAAATATTGTTTGTGGATATGTAAATCCTAATGGAAGTGTATTCCCAATGTTAGCAGGTTGGAAAAATGTTCGCTATTTGGAAAAGGAGTCTGAAAATGAAGTGGTAGCCGAATCATATGCAATGCACTATCATTGGATTGTTGGAGAAGACAAAACCTTACTACGGATGTACTATGAAGATATGGGGCTTTATGCCATCAAAAAAAGAATAGGTCGGAGCTTTTTGGCTGTTAGAAACAGAATTCGATCTTTAGCACTTTCTGATGAGGTTTTGAAAGGACGGGAGTTTGAAGAGTATATTCTTGGATTGTTTAGAGTTGCTGATAAAAACGATTTTATATTGTTGGAATGGCGTGGTGATAAAATGTTTGGTGATGTAAAACCGGAAAATAATAGTTATCCGGACTTTGTCATTAAGTGTAAAGTGAAAGGTTTAGATATAGCTGTCGAATGTAAATGGAGAAATGTTTTGCCTCGAAATATGAAAAAGTATCTTTTGACTGATAGTCAATATGAAAGATATAAAGAGTTTTCAAAAAGAAGGAATATTCCTGTATTTTTATTTCTAGGTATAGGTGGAGATGCTGCCCAACCCAAAGAACTCTATGTTATACCTTTGAATATAATACATAAAGTTGTGGAAGGGAAACTTGCCTTAAATAAATTCAAAAAAGATTTAAGTCCCATTAGTTCTGAATTTTTTACTATTCATAATTAAATGGTAATCAAGATTTGAAGAAATGATTAACGCTGCCATTTCGTAACCACAAATTTTTATAGCGATTTTCCGTTATTTTAGTCTTGGCAGAATCTTCTCTTCGAACAAATCCCGACGGATAATGCGGTAATGTGGCTGGTAGCAGCTGTCGAATGCCTGGCTATGATGCACTACATACTTGCCTTGCTGCAACAATTCCGCCAGCCAAGTAGAGTCTTCCTGATAATTCTGAAGATGGGGAGCCACCACCCGTACGACTTGTTGGATTGCTGTCCATTCATGAATGAAAGTTGATGTCAGTGTGGTATCGATGCCGTTGGCACTTTCCATGAAGGCGTCGGTCAGTTCATCTGCAGTAATCCGTTGGTCCTTGATGGCTTTCAGATTGATGCGATAGAAATTGCCTTTCCATCCGCATGGTTCGTAGTATGCTCCTTCCAAAACTTCGGCTTCCTCCAGTTCGTGTAGAATGTATCGCTTTACCGATTCTCGGTTGGTGAGCATGTGAGCCGGTCCGAACACGTCCTGAAAACTACCTTTATAGATGTCCTGTAAGGTAGCTTGGGGATATTGTTGGATGAAATTTGCGATGTATTTCTGAATTTGTTCTTCTTTGCTTTCATGGCATGCCTGAAAAAATAATCCAAGTACAACGACGATGATAGCGAGGGGTAGTTTCTTCATTTCTGTCCGATTTTGATAAAATATGGCTACAAAAGTAAGAATATTCTTCTTGAATCAAAGCCTTTTTGTTAACTTTACCGAAAATTCTATGAAACCATAATTATGAACAGACAAAGAATTCACCTTCTTCCCCTCTTGGTGTTGTTGGCACTAATGTCGGGAATCAGTGCCAAGGCACAACGTATCCAGTTAGAGGGAACGGTTGTCAAACCCAGCGATGAGCATATCCAGTACATCGGACGTTTCAGCTTCAAAAATCCTGATTCACCGGCTTTTACCTATCCGGGGGTACAGATCAATGCCCGCTTTGAAGGTACTTCCTTGAAGATGCTGGCCAAGCCGATGAGTGGGTACTTCATGGCGCAGATTGATAACGGAAAGCCGTTCAAGGTCGGTTTCAATGCTCCGAAGGATTCGGTGGTTTCTTTGGCCACATCCCTTCGAGACGAAGCGCACGAAGTACGTTTGATGTATGTGATAGAAGGTTATCAACGGATGCCGGAGTTTCGTGGCTTTATCCTCGATGAAGGCCGAAAATTGTTAGAACCTCCTTATTTGCCGGAGCGTAAGATTGAGTTTATCGGCAATTCCATCACTTGTGGGTATGGGGTGGAAAGCACGAACCCGAAGGAGGGATTCAGCGATGAAACGGAGAATCATTACCTGACCTATGCGGCCATTACTGCCCGTAACCTGAAGGCTCAACACTTGGTTGTGGCGCGTAGCGGCATTGGTATCTATCGGAACTATGCAGGACCGAAAACCGGTAATCGGAATAGTATGCCGGCCATGTACGACCAGACTCTCTTTGGCGTGCAGAATGAAAAATGGGATTTCGCCAATTACACGCCGGATGTAGTGTGTGTCAACTTGGGAACCAATGATACAAGTACCGACCCTTATGACCGTCATTTGTTGGAAAGTGCCTACAAGAACTTCCTGACAACTTTGCGAAGCAATTATCCAAAGGCTAAAATTGTTTTCCTGACCGGTTCCATGTTGACAGGACAACGGTTGGAGCATGTGAAGTATGCACTTGACAATGTGGTTCGCGAGGCTCGCAATCGAGGTGACAAGGAAGTGTATCGTTTCGATATGTCCTGGCAAACCGGTGACTTGGGCTTGGGTGCTGACTATCATCCCAGCATCTGGCAACAGGAAAAGATGGCGGGCGAGCTGACCTCGTATCTGCGAAGCCTGATGGGCTGGTATTGATGAATAAAAAAAGAACGAGTGCCTAAAAAATAGTGGATGTGCATTTCGACACACCCACTTTTTTATTTGATTTTCTGGCGGATTCTGGTCAGAAAGGCTTTCATTGCTTCGGCATCCTTGCGGCTGATGATGTCCAGCAATTCGTTCAGTTCGGTGCGGATTCCTTCCACTTGAGCCGGTGTGCGAGGATTGAACAGAATTTCCTGTAACAAGTAGTCGTCTTCATTCAATACCCCCTTGGCTATGGCCATGTGGCGTTTGAAGGTAGTACCCGGCGCATCTTGATGTTTCATCACCGCTGCAAAGACAAAGGTCGATACGAACGGGATGGACAAAGAGTAGGCAACCGTTTCATCGTGCTCTTCAAACGTGTATTCAAAGATGTTCAATCCCAAGTTCTGATACAAGTCCTTGAAGAATATCTTACCCATGTAGTCGCCTTCGCTGATGATGATGGCATTCTCGGAACTCAGCTTGTCGAGGTTGGCAAACGTAGGACCGAACATGGGGTGGGTGGATACATAGCGGAAGCCGCATTGTTCATACCATTCCTTTAGCCCCGTCTTGACGGATGCAATGTCGCTGATGATACAATCCTTCGGAAGTGCGGGAAGCACTTGGTTGAATGCATCCAAGGTGTACTTTACCGTAGCGGCATTGATGACCAGTTCGGGCCTGAACTCACGAATTTCATCCAGTGTTGTATACCGATAGCAGTTGTACATGAAGCGCAACTTCTGTGGGTTTACATCGAATACGGCCGTTTCGTGCTTGAAACTCAATACGTCGGTAAAGAAAGAACCCATCTTACCGGCTCCTAAAATCAATATTCTCATAATGCTTATGCTTTTTTTCACCACAGATTACACTGATTTTCACGGATTGAAAATTAAAGTAGACAATAACTTGTGTTAACTAGTATATTCTTCTCAAATTCAATTTATTGTCTGTGAGAATCTGTGTACTCTGTGGTGAGTAAAAAATCACTTGTTGATAATCTCCATCTGTTGGCGTACACTTTCCTCGTGGATGGCTTCGAACACCTTCTTGATGAATTCGGAACCCATACCGCAGAGCGCACCTTGTGCACCACGCTTGTCGAGGATTTCATTGTAACGTCCGGTTTGGAGGATGGTCATGTCGTGCTCCTTCTTGAAGGTACCGATTTCACGACATACACGCATGCGCTTGGCCAATACTTCGATTATCTGGTTGTCGCATTCGTCAATCTGGTTACGCAATTCGCCCAGACTTTCTGTGCTTTGCTTGCCTTCGCGGATAACCAGCAGGTCGAGGATGTAATTCAACACATCGGGAGTTACCTGTTGGGAAGCGTCACTCCATGCACTGTCGGGGCTGCAATGGCTTTCGATGATGAGTCCGTCGAAGCCCAAGTCCATGGCTTGCTGACAGAGCGGAGCAACCAATTCACGCTTTCCACCAATGTGGCTCGGGTCGCAGAAGATAGGAAGTTCCGGTATACGACGACGCAGTTCGATAGGGATGTGCCATTGCGGAAGGTTGCGGTATATCTTCTTGTCATACGAGGAGAAGCCGCGATGGATGGCTCCCAAACGCTTCAGACCTGCTCCGTTGATACGTTCCAATGCACCAATCCACAATTCCAAATCCGGATTGACGGGATTCTTGACCAGTACGGGAATGTCTACACCCTTCAAGGCATCGGCTATTTCCTGTACGGCAAATGGGTTGGCAGTGGTACGTGCACCAATCCAAAGAATGTCGATACCTGCCTTCAAGCATTCGTATACGTGCTTGGCGGTAGCCACTTCGGTGGAAACCAGCATCCCGGTTTCTTCCTTTACACGCTTCATCCATGCCAGACCTTCCACACCGATACCTTCGAAACCGCCCGGCTTGGTACGTGGCTTCCAGATACCTGCACGGAATATCTTGGTACCTCTATTGGCCAGTGATTGGGCAGTAGTCATTACTTGTTCTTCGGTTTCGGCGCTACAGGGGCCTGCTATAACGATGGGACGTTCCTGCGGAACTCCGGGTAATGCTAAGGGTTGTAATTCTAATTCCATAGTTTATATTTTTATGATTGTTATTATTTTTCATTAAGTAGTTAGAGGAGTTATCGCTTCGCTCGGAGTTAGAAGAGTTAAAGCCAAATGTTTTGTTTAATGTCTTCTGCTATCATCAGTCGATGCTATCGGCTTTAACTTCTTAGGCTCGAAGAGCCGATAACTCCTTTTAACTCCTCTAACTTCTTTATAGTTTCATCTTTTTAATTCTTTCCAAAGCTTCCGCCAACTTGTCTTCCTTGGCACAAAGCGAGATGCGGATGTATCGCTTGCCGTTGCTTCCGAAGATGAATCCCGGAGTGATGAACACGCGGGCTTCGTGCAATACCTTTTCGGTCAGGTCTTCCACATCGTTGTACGAGTCGGGGATACGTCCCCAAAGGAACATGCCTACTTGGTTGGTGTCGAAGGTACAACCTAATGTCCGCATGATTTCTTCGGCCAATTGGCGACGGCGGCTATATACGTTGATATTGGCTTCTTCGTGCCATTCGATGCTGTTGTTATAGGCCTGTGCAGCAGCCAACTGCATGGGGCGGAAGGTACCCGAGTCGATGTTGCTCTTTATCTTCAGTATCCATTGTACGAACTGGGCGTTAGTGGCCAACAGACCTACACGCCAGCCCGGCATGTTGTGACTCTTACTCATGGAGTTGAACTCGATGCAACATTCCTTGGCACCCGGTACGTTGAGGATGCTCAACGGTTTCTTGTTCAGAATGAGGCTATAGGGGTTGTCGTTTACAATCACAATGTTGTGACGGCGAGCGAAATCCACTAACTTCTCATACAGTTCCATGGTTGCATTGGCACCGGTGGGCATATTGGGGTAGTTGGTCCACATCAGCTTTACACGGCTCAAGTCCATCTTTTCCAGTTCCTCGAAATCGGGTTGCCAACCGTTGTCTTCACGAAGGTTGTAGTTTACTATTTCGCTTCCCAATATCTTGTTCAGTGAGGTGTAAGTAGGATACCCCGGATTGGGAACCAATATTTGGTCGCCCGGATTCACAAAAGCCAATGTCACGTGAAGGATACCTTCTTTCGAACCGATAAGCGGTTGGATTTCGGTAGCCGGGTCGAGGTCCACATGGTACCAGCGCTTGTACCAATCGGCCATTGCCTTGCGAAGTTCGGGAATACCGACGGTAGGTTGGTATCCATGCACGTCGGCACGCTTGGCTTGTTCGCAAAGCACGTTGACAGTTTCTTCCGATGGAGGCATGTCCGGGCTTCCGATACCTAAGCTGATGACATTCTTGCCTTCAGCGTTCATTTGTGCCACTTCCTTCAGTTTGCGGCTGAAGTAATATTCGCTGACGTTTGACAGACGGTCGGCCGGCACGATATTATATGCTTGATTTTCCTTCTTCATATTCTCCTAATACTTTAAGTTCTTTGGTCAAGGGTGATACGGCATCGATGCTCTGACGGAAGCGGAGGTAGTCGTTGAAGATGACATCCACATAGAACAGATATTCCCATTCGCGTCCGATGATGGGCAAGGATTGTATCTTGGTGAGGTTGATTTTATAGAACGAGAAGATGCTGAGCACTTGCGAGAGGCTTCCTTCGTTGTGGGGGAGGGAGAACACGATGTTTGCCTTGTTCATCTTTGAGCGTTCACGCAGGTCGTCGGCTATCCAAGGATCGGCTACTATCAGGAAGCGGGTGAAGTTGTGCTTGTTGGTTTCGATACCTTCTTCCAGCACTTTCATGCCGTACAGCTCGGCGGCATATTGGGAGCAGATGGCGGCATGTCCGCGCATATTGCCTTTCTTGATGACTTCCGCACTCTTGGCCGTATCATCGGCTTCCACCACTTTCAAGTTGGGATGGCGCTTCAGGAACTGTTGACATTGTGCCAAGGCTACAGGGTGGGAGTTGATTTCGGTCAGTGTATCCCAGTCGTCTTCGGGCAGACATACGCAACTGTGTTTGATGCGGAGCTTGTGTTCGCCGATGATGGTGGCACCGCTGTCGCGAAGCAATTCGTAGTTGTGCAACAGACTTCCGGCAATGGTATTTTCGATGGCAAGCATCCCAATGACGTTGCTGTCCTGCTTCATGTGTTCGAAGATTTCTTCGAATGTGTCGCAACAGATCAGTTCCAATTCTTCATTAGGAAAGAACTGATGGGCGGCAATGTCGTGGAATGAGCCGGGCACTCCTTGTATGGCTATCTTCTTCATCTTGTTATAGTAATAAAAAATCCCGCTTTCAAGCGGGATTCGTTGTTTATTTCAAATGATTCATTTCTCAATTAACGTACACATACAAACTCCCGCTTCACTTTGTTGCTAAAGTAAAAGTAAAAGAAGAAGTAAAAATATGTATTGTACAAGGCTTTCATGTAAAATTGTTCCTTTTTGTTGTTAAATATGATGCAAATGTAATACTTTTCCGATAAAAACAAGCAAATGGTGAGATTTTTTTTGAGTTGGGATGATTTTTTTCCTTCTTATCCCTCTTCGTTTGGTTAGGTGCTGTGGCTTTCTGTATATAATTTAATGTCTGTAAGTTCCAAAGACTCATAGATTTCCCGATATCCGAAATTATTGAAACTGTCGTCCTTTATAAAATAAAGAGTTGTAGCAACCCCACTGAAATGAACTCTTTTTCCTTCAAATTCTTTGTATTCCTCTTTCATGTTTTTTATAATCATGATGATGGAGCTTTCGATGGACATTCCTTCCGGATGTATTACCCATTGTTTGTTCTCATAAAGAAGTGTTCCGATAGCATTGGTTATAATTTGAGGCTTTTTCTGTTCTTCCGTTGGGTACACCCTTTCATCACCGTCCGAACACCCTTGAAAGGCGAGTACAGTCACGGCAAGCATACAAACCAATAGGCTTGTAAATACTCTGTTTAAGTTGTTCTTTTTCATGGCTCAATGAGTTTTAAAGTGTTCATTCAAATATCTATCTATCTATCTGTCTATATAATGCAGAATTTCCAAAAGACTGCATCCGTTGTCGAACTATTTTTGTTTCGCGTTTATAATAGGTAGATGAAAAGTACTTGATGTGCTACGAAAAAAAACATAGAGGAGAGTAACCCACAGATTACCCTCCTTCATAAAACCTATTGTGTAACAAAAGATATGCTATCTTCTAATATTGAGATTTCAACATCGGTAGAATCTTCCAATGAATTCCATCCTATTTGCGAGCAAGGCAATACTTCTACAGGGATTTGGAACATAGTCCCCATTCCGTTAATCATGAGTGAAAGCATGATTTTCCCGTTAGCGGGTGCTGTGGCATAAGGCTGGATTAGGAACACATGATTGGCTCCGACTTCCTTTATCGCATTTAAGTTGTAAATTTCAAAATTGAACACATCGGTATCCGTATAAGAGTATGCACCACACACGTCTGTATAGTGGAAAGTCAGAATCCCACCTTTGTGAAGCTTGATGGTACTATTATTGGGAGTAGACATATTGATAGTACCCAAGTAATTTCCACAAGGACTTTCAGAGCTCCAGGTCAGTGTACCCGTTTGAATAGGATTGGAAATTTTATAAACGGTCTTGGTTGCATAATATTCATAACGTTGATTTCCCGAACCAATGTAGATTGTTGCATTGATGACATACTTTTGCGACAAGGCATTGGGGTATCTGTTCTGCAAGGTAATGGTACTTCCCGTTCCTGAAACCGTGTATTTGTTTGGCGAACTGCTTCCCGAAGCATAACTGGAGCAGTCAATGCTCCACTGCACGGTTGCATTACTCGGTACATTAATGGTATAGGTGTAAGTGCTTGATGAACCGATTTGTGTAGGGCCTGTGATTTCTCTATTGGTTATTGTTGCTGCTAACTGATGTGCATTGGAATAACTAAGAACATGGTGCATACATTCTACTTGTTTCTGTGTAAAATGATTGCGACATGTAAGAAAAGAATAAGCCATTAAATTGCTTGGATCTGGAACATATATATCACCATTGGCATCTCTATCCGTGCCATTATAAGTACATCCCTCCCAACTATAGGGATCTGCCGGAGTATCCGTAATATAATCTCCGCAAGTGGAAGAATTACTGCCATCTACTAATTCCATACATGAACCGCTTGGACGTTCATTAGGACTTGTACCATGATGTGTATGATATAAGCCTAAACAATGTCCCATTTCATGAGAAATTGTAGAAAATTTGTAATAGTCCTTTACGACTAAAAATGCTGTTCCTATGATTTGTTCACTTCTTGCTGATACATTATTCTCCAAATAAGGAGCTTCACTCATTACATAAATATTAATAGCATTAGACACCCTATTAATAGACAGATAACTACTAATATCATTCTTAAAATCACTGACAGACATATTGACAAATGCATCTGAATCAATATAATCAGAGCCACTCAGAACAAATGAAATATTAGTATTGGCAAAATAAGTATTCAAATTATTAAGAATAGTGGATGAAACAGAAGCCTTTGTATATTCACTACTTGCGGATCCATTACTAGGTCTTACAACATGCACAAACACATTCATTTGATAGGCTGATGTATAATCTATGCCTTCGGCAATTTCCCTACTGAAGAACCATATTGGGGGCATATTAGACTTAGTTCCACATTCTACTATCAATTCTTCTGTGTCAATTGAACGTGATTTAAACGAAGAAATTTCAACATGATTGAAACATCTAATATAATATCCATATCCTACCAAATATGCGTAGTCTTGAGTCTTTCCAGCAGGTAATGGATGATTACCTATATATTCACCTGAGAAAATAACTTTTTCTCCTATCAAGTTATTATACTTTTCTCTTTCAGCCTCATCGATACCTGTATCAATTAATTCATATATAATCATTCTTTCAGAAAGAGTATCATTTGGCAATTGAATAATAGAATCTGAGACTATAATCCACGAATTTGTACTTTCACTATAAAAAAGAGTTCCAACTTCGTTGTTGGTCTCATAAACAGGTACTACTAATTCTATTAAATAGCTATCATCTTCATTTTCATCCTTACATCCTTTAAGGACGAATGCACTCACGGCAAGCATACAAACTAATAAGCTTGTAAAGACTTTGTTCAGGTTGTTCTTTTTCATTACATTTTAATTTAATAGGTTAACATCCATCATTCAATAACGAAATCTCCCGACAACACTTCTCCATCCGGGAGTACAATTTGCAGTTGATAATCTCCTTCGCCGTAAGTGCTGATGTCGAATGATTGCATCTGATTGGCGGGAAGAGATAAGGTGTAACTATCCATCACTCCGTTGCCACTGATGATTATCGTAACATTGGAGATGCCAAGATACGGAAGGAGTGAAAGGGTTACGTCATTCTCATAGGCTTCCAATAAGGTGGAAGAACGACCATCGTCGTTTTTGTCTTTCACTTTCTTTTCTAACTTAATAGGTTTGTTCTCTTCAGCAAAAACCTGTGATATGTTAGCTGAACATAACACAATTAATAATAACAATAACTTTTTCATGATTCTAGATTTTAAGTTTTACGACAAAAATAAAGAGTAAAACTTAAAATGTTTCATAAAAGTGAGAGAAAATGCGATACATTGAAATGTGTTGATACTTAGTTAATTAGGTCGTTTTTATGCCTCGATTCGATACAAATCGAGTAGTTATTTTTCATATGTTTTTTAATGGTAAGAATGTTTCTGTGCTAACTTATCTATTTCGACAATGTTTGAGGAAACCAATGTCAATCCATCAATGAAGAATAAATATAGGCATAAAACGCTTTCTTACCACTCTCCTGAAGCTCTATTTCCTTACAGAAGCGGTTCATATATTGCCGTACGGAAATATCACTTACACCCAACAGCTTTGCTATTTGTCGTACGTTAAGCCCTAATGCTGCAAGGTAACATACGTCTGCAATGCGATTCGGCATATTAGGATATTTTTTATCTAAAACATCCATAAATTGCTTGTGAGTGAGGGAAAGGCAGAATTTGAGTGATTCACGATCGGTGTTAGGATTGTATTGTTCTTCTTCTATTATTTTTCTGAGAACATACATACCATTGCTTTCCCTATCCTTGGTTGACAAAATATACTTATATTGTTTTTTCATTGCATTAAAATCCTTTTCTGTCTTTTTACGATGCTTTTCCAATTCACTTTTTAACAAGTCCTTTTCTTCCAAATAACTGGCCGAATGTGTCTTCTCTTCCAGAAGGGCCTCCTGCAAGAAGATAATATCTACTAACAGTCTTTTTTGACGTTTCTTGTAATATGCCCAGACAATACACGCCACAATCAATAAAGACATGCAAAAATACAACCAATATCGTTGCGTACGAGAATTTTGAATTTCCAATGCAGCAAGATCATATTTGCGTTGTATTTCATCTATATTGATTTCATTTTCATAAGTATAATATTCGTCTGACAGACTGATGAAACTATCGGCATAATCTATAGCTTTGGCATAATTTTTCTGTTCCTTACTTTTCAAATATAAATCATAGTTTAATATTAACCTTGACTCTAAATTTAATTGTTCTGAAATGCTATTGTACAAGGAATCAGCTTTTACATAATCTCTCATCTTCATATAGGCACTGGCCAAGCATGTCAAGGTTTTTTGTTCATGTTTTATTTCCAAAGCCTTTTGATAATAGCATATCCCCTTTTCTAACTGTCCTTGCATGTCAAAATAGTAGCCGACACAATGATATAAATTTGATAAGCGGTTCTTGTCTTTTACTTCGGAGGCGCTGTTTAATAGTTGTTTTACACAATATTCAGCACTATCGCATTCATCCATCTTAACGTAGGTGTTCGTAAGATTGATAAGATTGCTCACTTGGGATTCTATATCTCTTATCAATCTGTTGACATTCAATGCTTTTTGATAATAACCCTTTGCTTGATGGTAATAAGATGCATCATCATTCACCAATCCCAAAGAATGATAAATCCTTGCTATCAAATAGTTGTCGTTCAGTTTTGGGATAAGAGCTTCGGCTTCTTTATAATAAGGAAGGTATTCTTCATGCGGACAGCCCATATCTTTGGCAAGTGCAGCCTTGTAGAACCAAGCGGTGGCCAGCTCGTCGGTCTTATCAGAACGACGTTGATAATATTCCAGAGCGATGTTTATCAGCGAATCGGATGTTGTCGGTATATAGCAGCGATAGCGGGCTTGCGAAAGTAGAAGAGCATGGCGGGCACGTGATTCTTCGTCAATCCGCTTGGAGGTTGGAAGGGCTTCCAACAATTGCAAAGCGGAATCGGGGGATTCCCATATCAGTGTCTCGGCACGGTCGAGAGTGGAGGACACTTCGGGTCGTTCCTTGCAACTGAATGTAAGGAGAGCCGACAGCAACAGCAGGATGTAAAGTAGGATTGTTCTCATCATGTACAAAGCTATGAATTATTCTTTACATTTCCAAATAGTTCTTACAGGTTAGGGAAAAAGGACATAGAACATATTTCTGTGCCTCATGAAATATATTTGTATGCACCGTAGAATATATTTGTATATGCAGCAGAATATAGTGCTATATGCAGCGGTAAATAGTGCTATATTCCGCTGTATATAGATCTATTTGCA